>CAYXCX010000372.1:0-1521 GCA_964463405.1 uncultured Clostridia bacterium | reverse complement strand
AGGCATCAGCATTGGGCGACGACGGCCAAGATCGCCGCCACCGAGCCTCTTCCGTCGGGCCCGGCCGGGCCTGAAACGAATAGATCTCTCGATAGGTGCACCGCGACGGCAGTTGGGGGTCGCGCATCAGAATCAGCCCCGGATCATTCCAGACGCCGGTTTCTTCCAGGGCGGCAAACAAGGCGACATAGATGTCCGTCACGTCAATGACCACGGTTTGGGCCCCCTGACGGGGCAACCGGCCGAAGCCCCGCAGGTGCTCGTGATAGTCGCCCCCCTCATTGCGCCAGGGCAGGCTGCCGGTGGCCATGAACCACGAGCAGCAGCCGTCGTCAGACCGGTGGCGGCCCCACTGTCCGGTCCCTTCGGCAAAAATCTGTCGCAGCGGAAAGGCCGTGACGGGAACGTCCGCGCGGGCGTCGCCGTGGGGCGTGGTGCGGAGCAACAGAAAGGCCCCTTCCGGCTTGAAACCGGCCATGGGCCGACCGCCCTCGGCAAACGCTGTGGGCACGTCGAACCAAATCAGATAGCGCAGCCCGGTCAGGGAATAGTGACTGCCGAGATGGCCGGTGCTATCCAGGCCGCTGTTGCGGTGCGCCGTCATCGCCGGATGCTGATCGTTGGGGCTGCGAATGAAGGCGTCACGGCCGGTCCGGGCAATCACTGTCGCCTGACGGCTGCGGGCCGGCAAGGCTTCCCATTGGGTGGCCCGCAGGCAGCGCGGACAGAGGCGTTCCCGGGCGCTGATCCAGGTGCGGCAGCCGCTGCAGCGATGCTCGTCGGCACCGTGCAGAGGACTCAGCAGCAGCAGGAGGCTCAGAATCAGCAGCGACACCACGCGGCTATTTCCCGGCAGATGGTGGCGCGGCCCGGTCAAAGGGGCTTTTGGCCTGCTCGGCCTGGATCTTCTGCATCATTTTGGCCGCGTAGAGGCCGGACTGGCTCTTGGGATCGACGGCTTTGAGAATGACGGTAAACACGGCCATGGCGTCCTTGTAGGCGCGGCGGCGGAAGAAGACCATGCCGAGGTTCATCTTGAGAGTCAGGTCGCGCGGCTCGACGTTCACGGCCATCTGATAGGCTTTGGTGGCGTCAATCAGCTTGCCGGTCTTGTAATACAGATTGCCCAGGGCCGAATAGACATAGGCCGCCTTGGGGTTGATGCGGGCGGCGCTCTTGAGTTCGCTCTCCGCGGCGCCCAAGGCGCCGAGACGCAACTGGCGCATGCCCTCCTGGAAGTGGGTCTGAAACTTTTCGTGACGGCGGCGGGCCGCGGCCAGAGCGGTTTCGGTGTTCTTGAACTCCTCCGGGGAGAGAATTTGGCGCAGGGCCGTAAGAGCCTCGCGGGAGATGGTCTGGTCCTGGTCTTTGAGGGCGGCGATGAGCGCCGCCTTCGCCCGTTCGTCACGCAGTTCGCCCAGCGCCCGCAGCGCCGCCCGCCGCTCCAGCCAGGGTGCCTTGGGCTGAGTCAGCTCGATCAGCTCGGTCACCACCTGGGGGTTGCCGAGACGCCCGAACGCC
>CAYXCX010000371.1:0-1531 GCA_964463405.1 uncultured Clostridia bacterium | reverse complement strand
GTTTCAAGACCCAGGCCCAGGCCCATGTGGCTATGGAACCCCACGCCGCTTTCGCGTATCTGGATATTCACCAGCGGCTGGTGATCTATACGAGCACCCAGAATCCCTTCCACACCCGGCGTCTGCTGGGCCAGGCGCTCGATTTTCCAGCCGACCAGGCTGGCGGCGATGGCCTGGTCGATGGCCTGGCGGTCGTCGAGAACCGTCTGCACCAGGCGGCGGATGAAGGCCTCCTCGTCGGGGTTGGCGCCGGGAAAATCGCGGAAATACCCGTCGATCACCGGCGCGGCCTGGGCCGGGCCATACTTCAGGGCGTCGAGTTCATAGAGGATTTTTAGGGCGACTTCGCGGCTGTACTTGATGCGGAACATCAGATCTTGGCATCGGCGAAGAGGTTGAGCAGCTCGATGGCCGACTGGGCGGCCTGGAAGCCCTTGTTGCCCATCTTGTTGCCGGCGCGCTCGATGGCCTGGTCGGTGTTGTCCGCGGTGATGACGCCGTAGGTCACCGGCTGGGCGAATTCGAGGTTCAGCTGGGCGATGCCCTTGGTCACCTCGGAGGCGATAAAGTCAAAATGGGGGGTTTCGCCGCGGATGATCGCCGCCAGGCAGATCACGGCATGGTAGCGCTTGCTCTGCAGCAGGCGCTTGGCCGCCAGCGGGATCTCGAAGGCGCCGGGGACGCGGACCACGTCGATCTCGCCCTCCTTGGCGCCGCTGCGCGTCAAGGCGTCGCGGCAGCCGTCCAGCAGCTTGTCGGTGATGAAGCTGTTGAAGCGCGAGACGACCACGGCCACCTGGAAGCCTTTGGAAATCAGCTGTCCCTGGAATTCTTTCATGTTCTTCTCCATGTGCGGCTAAAATATCGCAAAAAGCAAGGCGTGTCAAGCGATTCGGCGCCGGTTGACAAGGGCAGGGCCGCTGGCCGATAATCCCACCATGGACAGAATCCTGCTGGTCGAGGACAACCGCTCCATGCGCGAAATGCTGGCCAGCGTCCTGGCCGAGAAGGGCTACGCCGTCGACGCCGCCGCCGACGTCGCGGCCGCCATGGCGCTGCTGCAGCGCGAGGAGCACGCGCTGATCGTCTCCGACCTGCAGCTGCCCGACATGGACGGCATCGCCTTCCTGAAGCGCACCCGCGACCTGCAGCTGCCCTTCCTCATCCTCACCGCCTACGGCTCGATCGAAAAGGCGGTGGAGGCGATCAAGGCCGGGGCCTGGGACTTCATCGCCAAGCCGGTCGACCCCGACTACCTGCTGCTGATGATCGCCAAGGCCCTGGAAACGACGCGGGTGGCGCGCGAGAACCTGGTGCTGCGCGAGGTGCTGCGCTCCGAGGCCGGGCGCACGGCCATCATCGGCAGCAGCCGCGAGCTCCTGCAGGAGGCCGAGAAGGCGCGCCAGGTGGCCCAGACCGGGGCCACCGTGCTGCTGCGCGGCGAAAGCGGCACCGGCAAGGAGCTCTTCGCCCGCGCCATCCACGCGCTGAGCCCGCGCCGCGACCGCCCCTTCCTCACCGTCAACTCGGC
>CAYXCX010000370.1:0-1571 GCA_964463405.1 uncultured Clostridia bacterium | reverse complement strand
AAGACGCGGGCGACAGCGGCCACGACCTGCTCGCCCAGGAACTCGTTGAAGCCGTAGAGCAGCAGCAGCGGCGGGCACTTCCTCTCCGCCTGCAGGCGGCCGAGGAAGGCGAAGAAGGTGGATTCGGGCATCAGAAGTTTTCCAGGATGGCGCTGACGACGCTGGCGGCGAACTTGGCGGCGATGCGGTCGAGGGCGCCGCTTTCCTGGGAAAAGAAGTCGCCGCTCTCGGTCTCGTAGGTGTCGCGGAAGGATATGGCCTCGCCCTGGAAGAGGATCTCGCCGCTGCGCGTGTCCAGCAGGCGCACGTCCAGGACCAGGCGCACCTCGTAGAGGTTGGCGGCGCCGGCCTCCGAGTAGGAGAGCGGCGTGGTGCGGAAGGCGGCGATCTTTCCCTCCAGCAGCAGGTCGGCGTCGGCCGGCGAATCAACCAGGCGCAGGCGGCTGCGGCGGATGAACTCGTCGCGCACGGCGTAGGTGACGAACTGCTCGGCCTGGGCGCGGGCGCTCTCGTTGCGGAAGGCGGGCACGGCCAGGGTCGCGGCGTCGGCGGGCAGGGTGTTGACGCGCCCGGAGAGGCGGTAGCCGCAGGCGGCGGCCAGCAGCGCGGCCAGGATCGCGGCGGCGGCGGACAGGCGCCTCATCGGCAGACGATGCTCAGCATCTTGTTGGCCACGAAGATCATCTTGACGACCTCCTTGCCGGCCAGGGCCTGCTGCGTCTTGGCGCTGGCCAGCGCCGCCGCCTTGACCTCCGTTTCGCCGCTGTCCAGGGGCACGGCCAGCTTGTCGCGGATCTTGCCGTTGACCTGGACCATGACGGTGACGCTCTCTTGGGACGCCGCCTGCGCGTCAAACTCGGGCCAGGCGGCGCGGCTGACGCCGCCCTGGCGGCCCAGCTGCTGCCAGGCCTCCTCGCACAGGTGGGGGGCGAAGGGGGCCAGCAGCAGGACCAGGGTCTCGGCCAGCTCGGAGACCACGGCGCGGTTCAGGCCGGCCGGCAGCGCCTCGCGCTCGATCGGGGCGTAGGCGCTGATCTCGTTGAGCAGCTCCATGACGGCGGCCAGGGCGGTGTTGAACTGGAAGGATTCGATCTGCGCCCCGACTTTTTTCACGGTCTGGTGCAGCTTGCGGCGGACCGCCTTTTCGCCGGCGGTGGGATCGACGGGCAGCGTCCGGCGCCAGTCGCCGGCGCAGAGGGGCAGCGCCGCCTGCAGCCAGCGCCAGACGCGGGCCACGAAGCGGTGCGAGCCCTGGATGCCCTCCTCGCTCCACTGGACGTTGTCCTCGAACGGGGCCACGAACATCTCGTAGACCCGCAGCGCGTCGGCGCCGTAGCGGCCGATGATCTCGTCCGGGGTGACGACGTTGCCCTTGGACTTGGACATGCGCGCCCAGCGCCACACGACCTGGTCGGGCGGCACCTGCTCGCGCTCGTCGTGCCTGAGCACGATCCAGTCGACGATCTTGTCCTCGCCCGCGCCGGCCTGCTCCTGGGGGCGGGGGCGCCGCCCCGGCGTCAGGGCCAGCAGCGAGCCCTGGTTGCGCAGGTTGAGGAAGGGCTCCGCGAAGC
>CAYXCX010000369.1:0-1583 GCA_964463405.1 uncultured Clostridia bacterium | reverse complement strand
ATGGCCGTCTCCTCGACGTCCACAAGGCGTTCCGGCGAATGCCGCTGCGCCTGCCTAGCTCAGATACCCTAGTTGAATCGGGCAAGTGTGCTCTGAGTGAACGTGGGGTGAGGACTTGGGACCCGCAGGGGCAAGGGCAAGTGGTACCCGAAGGGTAATGCGGCGGGTTCCCCGGCATTCAGACTCGAACCCGCTGCATAACGATGCCCGAGCCCCCGGGCGGGTAAGGCCGAATCCCCGAGTGAACGAAGGGCAACTTGCCCGATCAAGCCAAGAGTTTTTAAAGTTATTTTGGACAGATATGCACTAACACTAACACATAGAGTTCGTCTTGGCGAGAGGAACCCATATTTATTGCATTTCACGGCCGGTTTTGCTACCATACGGCCATGAGCAAGTCGAGGCTGTTCTTCCTGGCTGCCGTGGCCGTCGTGGCCGTCGCCGGCTTCCTGTGGCTGAACCGCCCCGATCTGCCGCCCCTGGCCCCGGCCCGGGCCGCCGGCGGCGCCGCCGGCTTCCAGGTCATCGGCATCTCGGAGAAGGGCGGCCTGTGGCTCGACGAGCAGGAAACGCTTCCGGCCGACATCCGCGCCTTGAATTTCGTCTCCGAGACGCGCCTGCACGCCGACGCCCAGACCGGCTGGGAGTTCTTTTTCGAGGGCTTCCTGTTCAACGCCCTGCCCGGCAGCGCCCTGCGCTTCACCCCGCAGACGCGGGAGCTCGTCCTGGAGCGGGGGGAGTTTTACTGGCAGCGCCAGGGCCGCGGGCAGCCGGTGGAAGTCTCGCTGTTTGCGGGCGGCAACATCGTCCGCCTGTCGGCCGCCGGGCGCCTGCGCCTGGGCCGCGGGACGGCCGAGGCCTGGAGCTATTCGGGGACGCTCTCCTTCGACCTGGACGGCCGGCTGCACCGCCTGGAGGAGCTCCAGTACCTGGACAGCCGCGACAAGGGCCGCGCCCCCGCCGCCCTGCTGCCGCCGCCGCCCTTCCTTTCCCCCGAGGCCGAGACGCTGGCGCTGACCGAAGCCAACGACACCATCGTGCAGTTCAAATGGAAAAACGTGCAGGGGGCGCGCCGCTACGCGCTGAAGCTGTACCCCTCGGCGCTGCGCGACATCCAGCTGTTGAGCCGGGTGGTGGAGGAAAACCAGGTCACCCTGGACATCATGCCCTTCAGCGAGAACAGCGAGTTGTACTGGGAGGTGGCCGCCCTTGACCCGGCGCGGGGCATCGAATCGGCGCCGTCGCGGCTGGGGCGGATCGCCATCAGCAGCTCGCTGCTCAAGAAGGGCCAGCAGCCCGAGCCGCCGCGCGTCGAGGTCGACTCGCTGTCGGTCAGCGGCGAGATGGTGCTGATCAAGGGCGGCGCCGATTCCCACGCCCAGTTGTTCATCGACGGCGCGCGGGTCAAGCTGGACGGCGAGGGCCGGTTCGTCCACACCCTTTCCTACCGCAGCATCGGGGTCAAGGAGATCGTCTTTCGCGCCGTCGCGCCTTCGGGCCTGGAGACGGTGCTGAAAAAACAGGTGACCATTTTTGAAGAATAGAGGCGAGGCGTGGCCGCAAGCATCTGAAGGAGCGTAACA
>CAYXCX010000368.1:0-1599 GCA_964463405.1 uncultured Clostridia bacterium | reverse complement strand
CTGAGCATCAGCTTGGTCAGGCATACCCGGGCCCGCTCGCCGCCCGACAGCATGTAGGCCCTGCGCGAGCGGATCTCGGCCAGGCCCAGGTCGGCCAGGAGGCGCGGAATGTCGGCCTGGCGGGCGGAGCCGCGCAGCTGGGCGATGGCGCGCACGTTGTCCTCGACGCTCAGGCCGCGGAAAACCGACGGCTCCTGGGGCAGGAAGCGGATGCCCAGGCGGGCCCGGCGGTAGACCGGCACGCGGGTGATGTCGCGGCCGTTCAGGCGGATCGCGCCGGCATCGGGGCGGTGCAAACCCAGGATCATCAGGAAGGTGGTGGTCTTGCCGGCGCCGTTGGGGCCGAGCAGCCCCACCACTTCGCCGGGGCCGACGCTCAGGCTGACGCCGTCGACCACCGCCCGGCGGCGGAACGTCTTGCGGATGTTTTCCACTTCCAGTTTTTTCATGGTTGGATCAACAACGGGAATCCCCAAGTAATAATAGCATCCAAAAGTGAGGGTGTCAAAAAAGAATGAACAATCGTGACGCGTGACGCGTGACGCGAAAGAATCGAATTCCAAATCGCGAGCACCAAGCAGCAAACATACCCCAAGTCCCAATGACCGAATGGCGTAAACAAAGAAACGTGCCATGAACGGATTTTCTTTTTGGACATTAGAATTTGAACTTGGAATTTGCTAGGAATTTCGATTTTGGCGCTTGGGTTTTCTTCTTACTCGTCACGCGTTACGCGTCACGCGTCACGATAGATCGGCTAGTTCTCGGGCTTGGTGCCGATGACCAGCTTCCTGACGCCGCCGCGCTTGGCCAGGTCCATGACCCGCACCACCAGCCCGTGGCTGACCGCCTGGTCGGCCTTGAGCACCAGGGCGGCGTCCTGCATGCGCGGCAGGGCCTCGCGGATCGCCCCCTCCAGGCTCTCCAGGTCGAGCGGCCGGCGGTTGAGGAAGAGCGCTCCCTGGCGGTCTACGGTCAGCACGTACTCCTGGGGCTCGCCGACCGCCTCGGCCTTGGCCGCCGGCAGCTCGAGCTTGATGCCGGGCTGCTCCAGGAAGGTGGAGCTGATCATGAAAAAGAGCAGCAGCATGAAGATGACGTCGATCAGCGAGGTGATGTTGATGGCCGCCCGGCGCCGCGGCCGCTCCTGCAGGCGCACGTCACTCCCCCGCGCCCGCCGGGTAGCGGGCGATCTTGCCCAGCAGCAGGTTGGAGTGCTTCTCCATCTCCAGCACCAGCGACTCGGCCTTGTCGGCGAAGTAGTTGTAGGCCACCAGCGCCGGGATGCCGATGAACAGCCCGGCGATGGTGGTGATCAGGGCCTCGGAGATGCCCCCGGCCAGCGCCGCCGCCTGGCCGGCGCCCATCAGCGAGATGACCTTGAAAACCTTGAGGATGCCCAGCACCGTCCCCAGCAGGCCCAGCAGCGGGGCGATGCCGGCGACGGTCTCCAGCACGCCCAGACCCCGGCCCAGGCGGTGCACTTCCTGGCGGCCCTGGTCGAGCAGCGCTTCCTTGAGCTCCTCGCGGGGCAGCTTGCGGTTCTCCAGGGCGAGGCGGATAAGGACGGCGAAGGGGCCGCGGTGCTTTTCGCAGATG
>CAYXCX010000367.1:0-1605 GCA_964463405.1 uncultured Clostridia bacterium | reverse complement strand
TGAAGCCCAGCCGCAAGCCGAGCCAGGCGGAAAAGATCATCTTCCCCATCGTGGGCTTCATCGTCACCACCTTCATCGCCCCGGGCGCCATCCCGCTGCTGGGCATGCTCTTCTTCGGCAACCTGCTGAAGGAGTCGGGGGTCACCGGCCGCCTGGCCAAGACCGCCTCCTCGGCGCTGATCGACATCAGCACCATGCTGCTGGGCCTGGTCGTCGGCGCCTCGACCACCGCCCAGGTCTTCCTGAACACCCGCTCGATCCTGATCTTCACCCTGGGCTGCGCCTCGTTCGCCGTGGCCAGCGCCGGCGGCGTGCTGTTCGCCAAGCTGATGAACGTCTTCCTGCCCGAGGGGAAAAAGGTCAACCCGCTGATCGGCTCGGCCGGCGTATCGGCCGTCCCCGACTCGGCCCGCGTCTCGGAGATGGTCGGGCGCCAATATGACCCCGACAACCACCTGCTGATGCACGCCATGGGGCCCAACGTGGCCGGGGTGATCGGCTCGGCCATCGCTGCCGGCATCCTGATGGGAATCTTTTAAGCTGGAGGAGAAGCCATGAATAAGATCATTTCCTGCGTCCCCAACATCTGCGAGGGCAAGGACCGGAAGTTCATCGACGCCGTGGTCGAGAAGCTGAAGACGGTCGCCGGCCTGGCCCTGCTCGACGTCTCGCGCGACAGCGTGCGCAACCGCACGGTCTTCTCCTTCACCGGCCCCCAGGAGGCCATGTTCGAGGCCGGCCTGCTGCTCTACCGCGAGACGCTGGCCCACGTCGACATGCGCCAGCACCAGGGCGAGTACCCGCGCATCGGCGCCGTCGACGTCTTCCCCTTCGTGCCGCTGAAGGAGGCGACCATCGAGGAGACGGTGGCCATGTCGGTGGCCTTCGCCGAGAAGGTGGCCGCCGAGTTCAAGATCCCGGTTTTCCTCTACGGCGAGTCGGCGCGCCTGCCCATGCGCCACTACATCGAGAACATCCGCGAGGGCGAGTACGAAGGGCTGGAGGCCAAGCTGAAGGACCCGCGCTGGAAGCCCGACCTCGGGCCCAGCGTGTTCCAGCCCGCCGCCGGCGCCACCATCATCGGCGCCCGCCATCCCATGATCAGCTTCAAGGCCATGCTGGACACCGCCGACGAGGGCATCGCCGAGTCCATCGGCCGGCTGCTCCAGCACTCGCACGGCGGCCTGGCCCACGTCAACGCCTACGCCGGCCTGGACAGCGAGCACGGGGCGGCGCAGATCACGGTGACCATCGCCAACTACCGCGCCATGCCCATGTACCGCGCGCTGGAGATGCTGCGCAGCGAGGCGCGGCGCTTCGGCGTGCGCGTGCGCCAGGTGGAGATGATCGGCCTGGTGCCGGAGACCGCCTTCATCGAGTCGTCCTTCTACTACCTGGGCATCCGCGACTTCCCCTTCGACAAGATCCTGGAGCGCAAGATCCAGACCGACCTGGACGAGCTGAACCGCCCGGGCTGACCTCTTTTTTCTCGCCTATTTCCCGTTGCAAACGCCGGGACAAACCCGTACAATCAAATCCAGGGTGCCCTGACTATGGATTCTGGCTGGGCTGGACCCGGGAGGTGGATCGTGAAGGAGTTCCTGC
>CAYXCX010000366.1:0-1627 GCA_964463405.1 uncultured Clostridia bacterium | reverse complement strand
AACGGGCCCAGGCGGCCGTCGCGGGTGCGCGTCCCCTCGGGCAGGACCATGAAGGAGAAGTCCTTGCGGCCGCGGATCAGCTCGGCGGCCCGGCGCAGCGAGGCCATGGCCCGGGGCCCGCTGCGGCGGTTGACCGGCACCTGGCCCATGCGCCGGATCAGCCAGCCGTAGACCGGCCAGGAGAAGTGGCTCTCCTCCTCGATGCCGCGCGCCCGGCCGGGGAAGCGGCCGTAGAAGACCAGGCCGTCGAAAAAATTGACGTGGTTCATCATCAGCAGGTACTGGCGGCCCGGCGCCGCGTTCTCCTGCCCGGCAACGTCGATGCGGATGCCGCACAGCCAGACGGTCGAGCGGCACAGCCACTTGACGGCGGCCTCGAAGACGGCGCCGGCGCGGAACACGCCGACCAGCAGCACGACGAAGGCCCAGAAGACGAACCAGGGCAGGGCCAGCAGCCAGAGCAGCAGCGAGAGGGCGGCGGCGCCGGCCCGCTTCATGCCAGGATCTCCAGCTCGCCGGGCAGCACGCGCAGGCGCAGCGGCGTGCGCCCCAGCAGCTCGCCGTCGGCCATGAGCCGCAGCGGCGGCTCGGCGGCGATCTCCAGCCGGGCGGCGCGCAGCGCCTTGACCTTGGCATGGCGCAGGTGGGCGCCGGAAAAGACGCGGGAAAAAATGGCCAGCATGTCGCGGCGGCTCACCCCCTGGAACACGACCAGGTCGGCCTGGCCGTCGCCGCTGTCGGCCATGGGGGCGATCTTCATGGCGCCGCCGGTGAACTTGGAGTTGCTGACGACCAGGGCGCTGTCGGCGATTTCCAGCTTTTCCCCGTCCAGGGTCAGGATCAGGCGGTTGCGCAGCCCCCGGGCCAGGCGCAGCATCACGGCCAGGCTGTAGCCCAACGCGCCGAAGCCCTTGAGCCTTTCGTTGGTCAGCTTGAGGATGTCGGCGATCAGGCCGACGCCGAGGATGTTCAGGCAGTGGCGGCGCACCGTGCCCTCCTCCCCGTCGTACTCGATCTCCAGCAGGTCGGCGCGGCGGCGCCGCCCCGCCAGGATGCCGTCCACGGCCTGGCGCCAGGAGCGGACGGCGAAATCGCGCAGGAAGGAATTGCCCGTGCCGGCGGGAATCAGGCCCAGCTCCGGCGGCCGCGCCGGCCGGTCCTCGGCGTACAGGCCGCTCACGACCTCGAAGGGGGTGCCGTCGCCGCCCAGGCAGAGCACCCGCTCGAAGCGCTCGCGGGCGGCCTGGCGCCCGATCTCATGGGCGTGGCCGGCGTACTCGGAGACGCGCGTCTCCAGCCCGGGGATGGCCGGCTCCAGGATTCCGCGCACGGCGGCATGAATCCTGCGCCCGCGGCCCTTGCCGGCTTGGGGATTCACCACGAGCAGGGTCTTGAGAACGGGCAGCATAGGTCGCTTATATCACAGGCAGGGACGAGAGGCAATAAAAGCGGCAAGCGGCGAGAGACAAGTGGCCCGGAGTCGCAAGAGATTGTCGCTTGCAGTTCCAATCACCAATCACTAATTACGAATCACAACAGCTTATTCTTGGCTTTTCTCATCACTCATCACTCATCACTCCACACTTATCACGCATCACTTGCGCTTGCCCTTGGCTGCTACTACCAC
>CAYXCX010000365.1:227-1643 GCA_964463405.1 uncultured Clostridia bacterium | reverse complement strand
ACCAGGGCGATCTTCAGCGTTCGCTTGACCCGCGGGTAGTTGCGCGCCCCGTAGGTGAAGGCGATGACCGGCTGCGCCGCCATGTTGACGGCGATGACGCAGAACACGACCATCATGCCGGCGCCGTTGATGATGCCCATGGCGCCGACGGCCAGGTCGCTGCCGTGGCGGATCAGCTGGACGTTGAAGACGGCGTGGATGACGCTGCCGGCCAGCTGCATGGCGAAGGGCGCCATGCCGATGGCCAGGATCTCCTTCACCAACCGGGGATCGAGGCGGAGATTTTTGCGCCACAGCCGGAGCGGGCTGCGCCGCCCCGTGAAGTGGACCAGGACCCAGGCGCAGGTGGCGGCCATGGAGAGCACCGTGGCCAGCGCGGCGCCGGCCACCCCCATGCGGAACGCAAAGATGAAAATGGGGTCGAGGACCAGGTTCAGCGCCGCCCCCAGCAGCATGGTGGTCATCGCCGTCCGGGCATTGCCCTGGGCGCGGATGACGTTGTTCAGGCCGAAGCCCACCCCCTGCAGGACGTTGCCCAGCAGGATGACGGTGATGTAGCTGCGGGCGTGGCCCAGCATCTCGGGGCCGGCGCCGAACAGCGACAGGATCGGGTCGCGCAGCGCCAGACCTACGGCGGTCAGGGCCAGGGAAAAGCCGGCCAGCAGCACGAAGGCGTGGCCCACGATCCGTTCCGCCTGCTCGCGCCGCCCCTGGCCCAGGCGGATGGAGACCAGCGAGGCCGCGCCCATGCCCACCAGCATGGAGAAGGCCATGGCCACGATCATGATGGGGAAGGTGACCGTCACCCCCGACAGGGCCAGCGCCCCCACGCCGCGGCCGATGTAGATGCGGTCGACGATGTTGTAGAGGGTGTTGGCCAGCACGCCGACGATGGCCGGGACGAAGTACTTCCAAAGCAGCCTGCCGACCGGAGCCTGCCCCAGTTCGCGGGAATTTTCCAATGAATTCACTCCTGATGGTTGCGGTGGGATGCGCCTGCGTCAGAAGTGGATTATAGCGCAAAACGATCGCCCCGGCAAAGCCCTGCGGCAGCCGAGCCGCGAACGTTTTTTTCCGGGGATAACCAATGCCCGCTCCGCAACGTATCTGCAGATTGAGTCAAGGAGGGCGCCATGTCCGTATCTTGGCATAGACCGGCATACTGGATCGGCCTCGGCCTCTTGCTGGCGGCGAGCGCCTGGGGCGGGCACGTGCCTACGGCGGCTGCGGAAGAGCCGAGCCGCTTCAGCGAGCATGAATACCGGGCGCATCTGGAATTTCTGGCCAGCGACCTGCTCGAAGGCAGGGCCACGGCCGACCGCGGCGCCGCCCTGGCCGCGGCCTACCTCGCCGCCCAGTTCCAGTCATTGGGGCTGCAGCCCTACTCCGGCGAACAGGGATACCTCCAGCCCGTCC
>CAYXCX010000365.1:0-217 GCA_964463405.1 uncultured Clostridia bacterium | reverse complement strand
GACTACGACTCGGCGCGCCTGGTTCTGGCCGGCCAGGGCGGGGAATGCCCGCTCGCGCCGCGAAATGAATTCTGCCTCACCAGCGAGGTGATGGCGGAGGAGATCGCGGCCGACGACGAGCTGCTCTTCGTCGGTTACGCCATCGAGGCGCCCGAGTACAAGTGGGACGATTTCAAGGGCCGGAGCGTCGCGGGCAAGATCCTCGTCGCCCTGGTCA
>CAYXCX010000364.1:0-1674 GCA_964463405.1 uncultured Clostridia bacterium | reverse complement strand
CGATCTACCGCGATTTCAACTGCTGCGGCGGCACGGACTTCACGCCCTACGGCTTCGACTGCGCGTGGGACGGGGAACTTCCCGCGGACGACGCGTGGGTGACCGCGCGCGGCGCCATCGGAAGCTACAAGCGCGCCAACGGCTATACCTATCTGATGCTGGTGCTGACCTCGCTCGAGGAGACGGAGCCGGGCAACCGCATCGTGCTGGGCTGACGGCATGGAGCGCGCCCTCATTCACATATACTGCGGCGACGGCAAGGGCAAGACCACCGCGGCGCTGGGGCTGGCCCTGCGCGCCGCCGGGCGCGGGCTGCGCACCTACATGGCGCAGTTCATGAAAAAAGGGGAGTACGGCGAGCTGCTGGCCGCCGCCCGCCATCTCGGCGGCCTGGTCGACATCGAGCAGTTCGGCCTGCCCGAGTTCCACCACCGGGAGAACGGGGTCTCCGCCGCCGAGCGGCAGGCCGCGGAGCAGGGGCTGGCCGCCGCCGGCGCGGCGCTGGCCTCGGGCCGCTACCGCATCGTGGTGCTGGACGAGGTCAACACCCTGCTCCATTTCGCCATCCTCCCGGTCGAGCCGGTGCTGCGCCTGATGGATGCCAAGCCGGCGGCGGTGGAGCTGGTCCTCACCGGGCGCTGCGCCCCCCAGGTCCTCCTCGACCGCGCCGACCTGGTCACCGAAATGGTCGAGAAGCGCCATTATTACCAAAAGGGAATCCAGGCCCGCGACGGCATCGAACGCTGAGGTTCCCCGGGTCAGGCAAAACCGCCGCCTGCCTTTTCAAGACAATCAGCCCTTTTCCCTTGACTTTTGCAATCGATTGGTATAAAAAAAACCACGGGCGGGAAACCGCGCGAGATTCAGGAGGTTTCGCATGAAAAAAATTTCTTTCCTATTGCTGATTTTCTGCTTCGCCTTTACCATGGCCGCCGAGGAAAAGGTCACGCGGCTTGGTGACCATCCCTTCTACAAGAGCCGCGACCTGAAGCCCGAGGACCTGAAGGTCATCGCCCTGGACAAGGCGGGCGAGGTCAAGCAGGGCTTCGAGCAGGCGGGCTACGGCGAGCTGGTCTTCGCCTTCCTGGAACAGATCCAGCAGGCCGACGTGCAGACCATCGACATGAATCCCGGCGACACCGTAAAGTGGATGATGTTCAAGAAGAACCGCAAGGTGGTGGTCATGAACGACGTGGTCTGGGCCGGCAAGAAGCCGCTCACCGCCTACGCCTTCACCATCTTCCGCGACGGCAAGCTCTACGATTTCATCGTTCCCAAGATCTGCGGCAACATCTCGCTCAAGGGCATCAACGAGGTGCCCGCGCCGGTTTGCGACCTGAAGGTCGCCCCGGCCGAGGCCGAGCTGGGCACCCCGGTCACGATCGACATGTGCGGCGCCCAGAACGCCGTCAAGACCGTGGTCACGGTGACCGACGCCGCCGGCCAGGTCGTCAAAACCCTTGAGCTGACCCCGGAGAACTGCAAGGCCGAGCTCAACCTGGAAAACGTAGGCGAATACGCCGTGGCCGCCGTGGTTGAGGGGCAGTACGCCATGAAGGCCACCACCCCCTGCGAAGCCACGATCAAGGTGCTGGCCCCGCCGCCGCCTCCTCCTCCTCCTCCTCCCGCCAAGAAATACGGCACCGTGGCGCCGCTGGCCTTCCTGGTCGAGGG
>CAYXCX010000363.1:497-1675 GCA_964463405.1 uncultured Clostridia bacterium | reverse complement strand
TTAGTTCGTCGAGTTTCTTGCTAACACCAACACTAACACTAACACTAAGAGCTCGGCCTTGATAAACACCCTGGAAAATTGGTATCATTTCGACGATGAAATGGCTGACGGCAATCTTGCTCGCGCTAGCCGCCTCAGCGGCGCCGCTCCCGGCCCAATCCAGGCTGGAGAACATCCGCTATTACTCCTATCCCGAGTACACGCGGGTGGTCCTGGACCTGAGCCGCGAGGTCAGGATCGCCGAGCGGGTGCTCAAGGACGGCCGCCTCTTCTTCGACCTCAAGAACTGCGGCTTCGCCCTGGGCTACCCGCGCGAGAAGCAGAACGAAATCCGCGTCGCCGCCGGCAACCTGCAGCGCATCCGCGTCGGCAAGTTCCAGGCCCAGACCATCCGCGTGGTCTTCGACTTCGACCGCATCGGCAAGTACAACCGCTTCTACCTGACCTCCCCCTACCGCATCGTCTTCGACATCTACAGCCAGGAGGAGTTCGTCAGCCGCGGCCGGCAGCTGGCCGCCGACCAGCCGGCGTCCGGGGAGCCGGCAGCCAGGCCCGAGCCGCTTCCGGGCGAAACGGCTCCCCAGCCGCCGGCCGGGCAGCCCTCCATCGCCCGCCAGCTGGGGCTGGGGGTGCACCGCATCGTCATCGACCCGGGCCACGGCGGCAAGGACCCGGGGACGGTCAACCGCGCCCTGGGGCTGAAGGAAAAGGACGTCACCCTGGACATCGGCAAGCGTCTGAACGCCATCCTGAACGAGCACCAGGAGCTCGAGGTCATCCTGACCCGGCCGCGCGACGCCTATGTGCCGCTGGAGGAGCGGGCGGCCATCGCCAACTCCAACCAGGGCGACCTGTTCGTCTCCATCCACACCAACTCGGCGCCGCGCAAGAGCGCCCGCGGCATCGAATCCTATTACCTGAACATCACCACCGACCCCTGGGCCATGGAGGTGGCGGCCCAGGAGAACGCCATGAGCAGCAAGTCGATCTCCGAGATGCGCACCATCCTCGACCAGATCCTGCAGAACAGCAAGATCTCCGAGTCGCGCATCTTCAGCCAGTGCCTGCAGGCCAGCATGGTCGCCAACCTGAAAGGCAAGTTCGACGCCATCGAGGACCTGGGGGTCAAGAAGGCCCCCTTCTACGTGCTGCTGGGGGCGCAGATGCCCTCGGCGCTG
>CAYXCX010000363.1:0-487 GCA_964463405.1 uncultured Clostridia bacterium | reverse complement strand
GGGTGGCGGATCTCTACGGGAACGGGATCCCGGGGGTCGAGGTCTCCTTCCTCAGCCACGCCGACGAGGGCCGGCGGCTGGGCAGCCCCGAGTACCGCCAGGCGCTGGCCGCCGGGCTCTATCTGGGCGTCGTCCGCTTCATCCAGGGGCTGGGCAAATGATGCAACCCCGCGCCCGTTCGGCGCGTCTTGAAGATATTAAAAGGGATAATTCAAGGAGGAGTCCATGAAAAAGATAGGCTTGGTCGCCGGAGCCAGCTTCCTGGCCGGCGCCATTTTCTTCGCCCTGAGCTTCGGTTCCCTGCACAAGAACGCCGACAACGAGCCGGTGCTCTCGCCGGAGGTGGCCCGCGCCCAGACCCTGCCGGCGGCGGCCGGCCCGGCCCCGAACAGCTTCGTGGCCATCGTGCGCAAGGTCAAGCCGGCCGTGGTCAAGGTGGTCTCGGAGGCGGTGGTGCAGCAGCGCTCCATGTTCGGCGACGACTTTT
>CAYXCX010000362.1:0-1693 GCA_964463405.1 uncultured Clostridia bacterium | reverse complement strand
CGTCCTCTCCGCCCAGGTAGCTCCCTTGGTACAGGTCGACAGCCACCATGCGCCGGACCTTGTGGGCCAGGTAATACAGGATCTGCTCGCGGCCGGCGCCGACGGCCAGCCCCTGGTTGTCGGGGTGGAGAACGCCCGCCCGCTTCAGGGCGTGCACGATGTGGCAAAACTCCCAGACCTTGCGGTGGAAATGGCCGGCATCCATGGGGAACATGGCCGCCATGTCGTCCAGGATGGCGCGCCACTCCGGGTTGCGCAGATCGGCTACGTGCGGCACCTTGTTCAGCGGCACCCGGCCCCGGGCGCGCTCCTCGGCCAGCTCCCGCCAGTCCACCAGCGGGTACAAGCGGCGGTCGAAGGGGCGGAGAAAGGCCCGGTACACCTTGTTGGAAAATAGGATTCGCTCGTAGAAGAGCTTCAGCTTGTGCGCGGTCATGGGCCACTCCTACCACGGAAGCGGCTGGCCTGTCAAACCGGTTCCGGCGGCGTATTCCCTTTCGCCGCCGGTTTTGCTATAATGCCGGCGTCATGTTCCCCAAAACCGTGAGGGCCTTCTTTCTCCTCTCCCTGCTCTTCGTGATCGGCTTCTCCGTCTCCATCGACCTGGCCAAGGTCAAGGACGGCGGGTTTTTCTCCGACGAGTCAACCTACTACGGCATCATCCAGAGCCTGGCCATCGACGGCGACCTGCGCTACGAGCGCCGGGACATCCAGCGCATCCGCGAGGCCTTCAAGGTAGGCCCGATGGGCATCTTCCTGAAGCGGGGCCGGGACGGCCGCCTGTACTTCGCCAAGTCGTTCATCTATCCCCTGCTGGCCGCGCCTTTCTTCAGGCTGTTCGGCGTGCACGGCATCCTGCTGGCCAACGGCCTGATGCTGCTGGCGGTGCTGCTCATGGGCTACCTGCTCCTGCGCCAGCACCATGCGCCGCGCGAGAGCCTCTCGTTCACCCTGCTTTACCTCTTCGGCAGCGTGGCCTGCGTCTATGTCTGGTGGACCACCGCCGACCTGTTCAACTTTTTCGTCAACTTCGCCGCCCTGTTCTTCTTCTTTTACGGCTTCCGGCGGGCGGCCTGGGGCCACCTGGCCGCCGTGTTCTTCGCCGCCGCCGTCTTTTCCAAGCCGAACAACCTGCTGCACATCGGCGTGCTTTTTCTGCTGCTGCTGGCCCGCCGCGAGTGGAAGCGCTTCGCCGTGCTGTCCCTGCTCAGCGTGCTGCTCGTCGCCGGCCTGTTCGTCTTCAACTACGTCCAGACCGGGGAGGTCAACTACCAGGGAGGCGAGCGCCGCGCGTTCTACGGCAACTTCCCCCTGGAACGCCCCGACTTCACCTTCGAGGCCGGCGCCGGCAACCGCATGACCAGCGACACCTATTGGGACCGCTTCTACCTGAGCCCGGCGATCGCGCTCTACAACGCGTTCTATTACGTCTTCGGGCGCTTCACCGGCCTGTTCATCTACTTCTTCCCCGCCCTGTTCGCCCTGCTGCTGTTCTGCCTGCAGAAAAAGGCTCGCGAAGACTGGTTCCTGCTCGCGGGCGCCGTGCTGGCCATACTGTTCTACATCCTGGTCATGCCCGACAATTATTTCGGCGGCGGCGGCTCGCTGGGCAACCGCTATTTCCTGAACGTCTTTCCCCTGTTTTTCTTCCTGGGCCACCGCCAGCGCTCCTTCCGCTTTTCCCTAGCCATGC
>CAYXCX010000361.1:0-1701 GCA_964463405.1 uncultured Clostridia bacterium | reverse complement strand
CTTAGGTTGACGATCGGCATGGTTTCCTCCAGGGAGCGCCCGGCTTTGGGGTCATGTTGGAATTGTAGATGAACCCGGCCACGTTTTCAAGTGCCGGCCAGGGGTTTCGCTGTCTCATGGGAGACAAGGGCTTCAGGCAGGAGATGGGGACGGCGGAGGGAATGGAGGAGAGAATACGGGGCGAGCAAGAAGTTCTGAAAGGGCTTGTCCCGCCCTTCTCCGCCTGGCGGTTGATGCTATTTCTTGTTCTTGAATCTCTGCAGGTCCCGATCCACTTCGCGGCGGATGTCGCGCTCCTTGATCTTCTGCTTCTTCTCGTACTCGCGCTTGCCGCGGGCCAGGGCGATCTCGGCCTTGATGCGCCCCTTGTCGTTGAAATACAGCTGCAGCGGCACGATGCTGAAGCCGCGTTCGCGCACCTTCTGGTCCAGGCGGCGGATCTCGCGCTCGTGCAGCAGCAGCTTGCGCCGGCGCTCCGGCTCGTGGCCGAACGGCCCCGCCTGCTCGTAGGGGCTGACGTGGCAGCGCACCAGGTAGGCCTGGCCGGCCTGGATTTCCACGTAGGCGTCCTTCAGGCTGACGCGGCCGGCGCGGATGGACTTGACCTCGCTGCCGATCAGGGAGAGGCCGGCCTCGAAGCGGTCGAGGATCTCGTAGTCGTGAAAGGCCTTCTTATTCTGGGCGACGGTCTTCATGGACGATGACGACGACCTCCTCGATCTTGCGCCGGCCCATCTTCTTGGCCACCAGCAGCGCGTTCTTCACCTGCACGCGGGCGTTCTCCTGGGGCAGGCGGCCGTACTCGTAGATGAACAGGCCGGAGAGGGTGGTGTAATCCTTGCGCTCGGGCAGTTCCAGCTCCAGTTCGGCGTTGACCTCCTCAACCGGAATGCCGCCCTTGATGAGGAACACCCTGCCGCCCAGCCTCTTGATGCCGCGCACGCCCATTTCCAGGTCGCCCAGGATGCCGCGCAGGATGTCGCTCAGGGTGATGATGCCGATGGTCGAGCCGTATTCGTCCAGCACCACGGCCAGGTTCAGCCGGTGCCTGCGGAACTCCTTGAGGATGGTGTTCAGCGACGAGTACTCGGAAACGAAGATGGGCTTGGAGGCGATTTTTTTCAGTTCCAGCCCGGCGAAATCGTCGCGCAGCATAGCCGCCAGCAGCTGGTGCGAGTCGATGACGCCGGTGACGTTGTCCAGCCGGCTCCGGTAGAGGGGGATCTTGGAGAAGCCTTTTTCCAGGATGAGCCTTTTCAGCTCCTCAGGCCCGGCTCCCTCCTTCAGGGCCACGACGGCCACGCGCGGGGTCATGATGGCCTTGATGTCCTTCTGCGAGATGTCGATGATCTCGTTGAGCATCTTCAGCGTCTCGGGATTGTTCTGGAACAGCTGCGTCTCCATGGCCAAAAACTGCTTGATCTCCTCCAGGCTCAGCTCCTTGCGGCCCCAGGCCTTCGCCCCCTGGCGGCGGAAGAAGATCTTGGGCAGCAGGGCCAGCCCCTTGACCAGCGGCGAGAAGAGGAAGGCGAAGAAGCGGATGGGGCGGGCGTACAGGAAGGACAGCTTCTCGGCATGGCGGTAGGCGTAGGATTTGGGCGTGATCTCGCCGAACACCAGGAGGATCAGCGTGGTCAGCAGGCTGGAGACGGCCAGCAGCGCCACCCGGACGCCGCGCAGGAAGCGCGTCAACAGGGGAGC
>CAYXCX010000360.1:0-1734 GCA_964463405.1 uncultured Clostridia bacterium | reverse complement strand
CCCGCTTCCTGGGCACGGAGCTCAAGAGCTATTTCCCCGACAAGTCCAGCCCGTCGCAGGCCAAGGCGCGCCGGGCGGCAGAAAAATTCGTCGCCGACTACCCGGCCGTCGACGTTGGCCTGCTCTTCCAGGGCGCGACCGGCGTGGGCAAGACCCGCCTGCTCTGCAGCATCGGCAACCAGCTGATCAAGGAGAAGGGGGCCGAGGCCGTCTACATCGACTGGAACGACCTGACGCGCGAAATGCGCTCGGGCGAGGACGCCGCCAGCCGCGACTTCGAGACCATCTCCCAGCTGATCCAGCGCCTGGCGCGGGTGGAGCTGCTGCTCTTTGACGAGCTGGGCTCCTCGCGCCCCAGCCCCTGGGTCGAGGACAACATCTACTTCCTGATCAACCGCCGCTACAACGACAACCGCGTCACCCTGTTCGCCAGCAACTTCTTCGACAAGAAGGTCGGCGGCGAAGAGACCCTGGGCGAGCGCGTCGGCCTGCGCATCCGCAGCCGGCTGTACGAGATGGCGCAGGGCGTCGAGATCATGGGCGCCGACTACCGCCAGAAGCATTACTAGGAGGAGGCATGGCCCAGGACCTGGCATTCATCAACGAGAAGATCAAGGAGGAGAGCGCCGGCGTCGAGCGCACCCTGGCCGAGATGGCCAAGGTGATCGTGGGCCAGAAGGAGCTGCTGGAGCGGATGATGATCGCCCTGCTGGCCTCGGGCCACGTCCTGCTGGAGGGGGTGCCGGGCCTGGCCAAGACGCTGGCCGTCAAGACCCTGGCCCGGGTCACCGACCTGGACTTCAAGCGCATCCAGTTCACCCCCGACCTGCTGCCGGCCGACCTGACCGGCACCCTGGTCTTCAACCCCAAGACCGCCGAGTTCACCACCCGCCGCGGCCCCATCTTCACCAACCTGCTGCTGGCCGACGAGATCAACCGCGCGCCGGCCAAGGTGCAGAGCGCCCTGCTCGAAGCGATGCAGGAGCGGCAGGTGACGATCGGCGACGAGAGCCTGCCCATCGCCCGCCCCTTTCTGGTGATGGCCACGCAGAACCCCATCGAGCAGGAGGGGACCTACCCCCTGCCCGAAGCCCAGATCGACCGCTTCCTGCTCAAGGTGAAGGTCACCTACCCCCAGAAGGGCGAGGAAAAGGAGATCGTCGCGCGCATGGCCGGCGGCGGCGAGATCCCGGTCAACCCGGTCCTGGACCGGGCCGCCCTGGCCCGGCTGCAAAAAGCCTACCAGATGGTCTACATCGACGAGCGCATCCAGGACTATATCATCGACATCGTCCACGCCACCCGCTTTCCAGAGGAGGCGGGCGTCGCCAAGCTGAAAAAACTGATCCGTTTCGGCGCCTCGCCGCGCGCCTCCATCTACCTGACCGAGACGGCCAAGGCATTGGCCTTCATCCGCCGCCGCGGCTACGTCACCCCCGAGGACGTCAAGGCCGTGGGCCGCGACGTGCTGCGCCACCGCGTCATCCTCAGCTACGAGGCCGAAGCCGCGGGGCTGAGCAGCGACGACATCGTCCGCGACGTGCTCGACAACGTCGCGGTTCCCTGAGGCGGGGCAACCGTGATCAAGAGCAAGATCCGGCGCCTGAAGAAGCGCGGCTCCAACAAGCCGGCCTACCTTGTCGCCGGCGGGGTGGCGCTGGTGCTGTTGGTTTTTTTCAGCCTGATCATCACCCGCGGCGGCTCGCGGCGGGGCGGCTCCATGGCCCAGGCGCT
>CAYXCX010000359.1:0-1734 GCA_964463405.1 uncultured Clostridia bacterium | reverse complement strand
GTCGGGACTGGCGGCGGCGGCGGCGGCCATCGGCGCCGAAATGGCCGACCTTTCCCTGCCGGCCCAGGTGAGCTTCAACGAGGCCCTGATCGCCAAACAGCTGGTGCTGGCGCGCGAGGCCCTTGACGCCGACGGCATCGTCAACCTGGCCAAGATGAAGACCCACGGGTTCATGCGCGTAACCGGGGCGGTCAAGAACCTGTTCGGCTGCGTGCCCGGGATGCGCAAGGGCGAATACCACGTCAAGATGCCGCGCAGCGTGCATTTCGCCGCCATGCTGGTCGACGTCTGCCGCCGCCTGCGCCCGCGTCTGAACGTTCTCGACGGCGTCGTGGCCATGGAGGGCAACGGCCCGGGCTCGGGAACTCCCCGCCCGCTGGGGGTGCTGCTGCTCTCGACCGATCCCGTGGCCCTGGACGCCGTCTTCTGCCGCCTGGTGCGTCTGGAGCCGGCATTCGTCCCCACCATGGCGCCGGGGGCCGAATCGGGGCTGGGCGTTTTCGCCGCCGCCGACATCGAGGTGCTGGGCGACCCAATGGACGGCCTGGCCTGCCCTGATTTTCGCGTCGTGCGCCTCCCGGGCGTCGCCTTCGACCGCTCGTTCCCTTATTACCTCAAGAAATGGCTCACGCCGCGGCCGGTGATTGAACCCGGACGCTGCCGGCGCTGCGGCGTCTGCAGCGCCGTCTGCCCGCTGGACCCCAAGGCGGTCGCGCCGCCGGCGACAGACCCCGGCCGCAGGCCGGAGTACGATTACCGGCGCTGCATCCGCTGCTACTGCTGCCAGGAGATGTGCCCGCACGGCGCCATCGCCATCCGCCGCCCCCTGCTGAGCCGCCTGATCCACCGCTGAGACGGCCGCCTCAGCCCCGGGGCAGCTCCAGCACGGCGTCGATCACCGAGCCGTCCTCGGTTGGCGTGGCGGCGAAGCCCAGGCGCCGGAACAGGGCCAGCATGCGCGCGTTGTCGTGGCCGGTCTGGGCCACGACGCGCTTCAGCCCCCAGGAGGCGGCGATCTCCAGGCAGCATTCGCTGAGCAAGCCGCCCAGGCCGAGATTCTGCCAGCGGTCCCCGACCAGCACGGCGTACTCGCCGCTTTCGTGGTCGGGGTCGGCGACCAGGCGCCCCACTCCCAGCAGCCGGCGCTTTCCCTGCAGCTCCTGCTCGGCCACCATGGCGACCTCGCGGTCGTAGTCGATGAAGCAGTAGCGGACGGCGGCCTGGTGCGACTGCCACTGGAAGAAATGGCGGAAGCGGGCGTAGATGGACTCGCGCGAGCAGCCGGCCAGCAGTTCCATCCACAGCGGCTCGTCCTCGGGGCGGATCGGCCGCAGCAGCACGGCGCTGCCGTCGGCCAGGCTGGCGCTCCGCGCGTACTCCTCGGGATAGGGGCGCAGCGCCAGATGCGAATAGTGCCGCGCGCCGGCGGCCGCGGCGGCCGGTTCGACGACCAGCCGCGCGTCCAGGGCGATGACCCGCTGCGGCGTCGCCAGCAGCGGGTTGATGTCCAGCTCCGCGATCTCGGGATAGTCGGCGGCGAAATAGGACAGGCGGATCAGGGTTTCCAGCAGCCGGTCGACGGCGGCCGGCGGGCGGCCGCGGTAGCCGGTGAGCAGCGGCCAGATCTTGAGCGACTCGAGCATGCGCCGGGCCAGGCGCTCGCTGAGCGGCGGGAACCCCAGGCTGCGGTCGGCGAACAGCTCGGCGCCGGTGCCGCCGCGGCCGGCCAGGACC
>CAYXCX010000358.1:0-1745 GCA_964463405.1 uncultured Clostridia bacterium | reverse complement strand
CATTGGCGCCTGATCGTGACGCTCGAAGCCTACAACGGCATGGGCAACGACCCGCCGTTCCTCGTCTACGACCTCGATCTCGACAGCGGCAAGGCGCGGATCGTCGACGGCATCGTGGGCCGCCCCGGGCCCAGCAGCCCGTATCGCCATTCGAGCGGAAAGGTCTATTTTGGCCAGTCGCGCCCGGCGTCGTAGGCCAGCAGGCGCTGGGTCGTCTCGCGGCTCACCGTGTCCCCCAGCTCCACCCGCATGTCGCCCAGGTTGGGGGCGCGCACCTCGTCGGCGAGGACGGCATAGAACTGCTTCTCGTCCCCCCAGTTGTTCTGCAGGGCGTAGAGCGCGCCGGCGGGGGAGACGGCCAGCGCCTGGGCCAGCCGCGGCAGGCGCCGATCGTACCAAGACAGGTCGTCGCCGCGGATCCCCAGGATGCCGTTGCGCGCCGCCCAGATGTAAACCGTCGGCCAGTAGGATTGGTGGGGGCCGTAGGCGAGGTAGATCCAGCCTTGCGGCGAGGCCAGCGCCTGGTGGGGATAGAGGACCGGCAGGTCGGCGGTCGCGACGGCGCCGTCGCGGGCGATGCGGGCCATCTGGTCTTCGCTGCTGAAGGCCAGGAAATCGCCGCCGCCCGGCAGCTGGATCAGCTCCTGCACCGCCCAGCCGGTGCGGATCTTCTCCACGGTCTGCCGCGCCGGGTCGAACACGGTGACGGCGGCGCCGAAGGCGCCGTTCACCGCCGTGGCGCCCAGGGGGATGTACAGCCTGCCGTCGGCCGGATTGAAGGCCATGTGGAACATGTGCGGCAGGACCGGCACCTGCAGAAAGCGTTGCCGCAGCCGCCGCGACTCCAGGTCGACTTGGTCGATCTCGCCCCAGGCCCAGCTGGCGACGTACAGGATGTCCCCGGCCAGGGCCGTGGCGTCGTTGCCGTAGGCCGGGAGCTTGATCTCGTGCAGGGCGCCGCCCTCGGCGAAGTCGACCACGTGCAGGCAGGGATGGTTGTCGTAGGGAATGAAGAGCTCGTCGCGCTCCTCGCTGTAGACGATGCCCACCCCTTCGCTCAGGCCCGGCAGGGAGACCAGCAGGTCGTCCCCGGCGCCGAAGCGGATCTTGGCCGCCTGCACCACCTGGCGCGCCGCCGTCTCCTTGACCAGCACCGCCGAGCGTTCCCGCCGCGAGTAGCCGGCGAAATGCCAGCGCCCGCCCGGCTCCACGGCCAGCGGCCTCCGGGCCAGGGGTCTCATGGCGTCGGCCGCGAACAGGTGCAGGGTGGCGCTGGCGCCGTCGATGGCCGCGACCAGCCGCGCCTCGCTGTCGCAAATGACCTTGCGCAGCGGCGGCGGCGGGGTCTGGTTCAGGTTGACGGCGCGTTCCCCGCCCTGGCACCAGGGGAGGAAACGCAGCCTCCCTTTCTTCAGTTCCAGCCAGGCCAGGTCGCGGCTCTCGCCGCCAACCAGGAAGGCATTGCCGGTCTTTTCGTCGACGGCCACCATCTCGTATTGCCGGCCGGTGGGGAATGTGCGCGAAGTTCCCTTGTCGGCGAAGACCACTGCCAGCGCGCGGTCGCCGATGACATAGACATTGCCCGTGCTCGGATCGACGGCCAGAGCCTCGGACTTCAGGTGCTGCGGCATGCGCGTGGCCAGCGCGATGTTGCGCACGCTGCGGCGGCCGCAGTCGACCAGGGTCAGCGCCGAACTGAGGGTGTTGGCCACCACCAGGCGGTTGCGCGCCTCGTCCAGGCGCAC
>CAYXCX010000357.1:0-1758 GCA_964463405.1 uncultured Clostridia bacterium | reverse complement strand
GTCCGGGGCGCAGGTGACCAGGATGCCGTCGAAGGGGGCGGCCTCGGGCCAGCCCACGTAGCCGTTGCCGGTGCGGAAGCGGATGTTGCGGTAGCCCATCCCCTGCAGCAGCCGGCGCGAGGCGTCGGCCAGCGAGGGGAAGATCTCGATGGTGTAGACCTCGCGGGCCACCGCGGCCAGCACCGCGGCCTGGTAGCCCGAGCCGGTGCCGATCTCCAGGACTTTTTTCCGGTCGCCGGGGGCGATGACCGAGGTCATGATGGCCACGATGTAGGGCTGGGAGATCGTCTGCCCCTCCTCGATGGGCAGGGGGAAGTCGCCGTAGGCCTGGCCGCGGTAGCGCGGGGCGACGAACAGGTGGCGCGGCACGCGGCGGAAGGCGCTCAGGATGCGCGGGTCGGTGATGCCGCGCTCGAGGATCTGCTCCTCGACCATCTTCGCGCGGGCGGCGGCGAAGGCGGCGTCGTCCGCGGCCGCCAGCAGCGGCGGCAGCAGCAGCAGGAGCAGAGGCAGGGCTCGAATCATGGCCAGATTTTAGCAGAGAAGGGGGAGGCTGTAAACGGAGTTGAGGTTCAGACGTTAGACGTTAGACGCTAGACGTCAGCAAGGCATTAAGCGAGATGGCGAAATCAATCCGGAACAGGGATTTGATCTCCTTCGCTGCCATTGTCTCAAAGGGAATGAATGGTTCATGTTTTTTCTTGCCAACGTCTACCGTCTGGCGTCTAACGTCTGTTGCTCATCCGACCAGGATCAGCACGGATCCGGCCACGGCCAGCAGGGTGGCCAGGATGCGCCGCAGGTCGAAGGGCTCCCTGAGGAACAGGGCGGCCAGGACCACGACGAAGACGGTGTTGGTCTGGTTGAGGATGGCCGCCGAGTTGACGGTGGTGAACTTGAAGGCGGCGATCCACATGGTCATGGAAATCAGGTTGCCCAGCAGCGCCCCCCACAAGGCGTAGCCGCGGCTTCCCCGGCGCCACAGCGGCGCCAGCAGCCCGCGGCGGCCTTTCTGCACGGCAAACATCGCCAGCAGCACCAGCAAAGCGGCCAGCATGCGCACCTCGGTGACCCAGAAGACGTGGGCGCGCTCCAGCGCCGGGCGCATGAGCACGATGCTGGCCGCCATCAGGGCCATGGCGCCGATGCCGAAGAAAAAGCCGGCGAGGCGCCGGCCCGTGGGCCCTTGGCCGTCGCGGCGGTAGGCGGCGACCAGGATGGCGGCGATCACCAGCAGGGCGCCGCCGACCTGCTCCGGGCGCGGCGTCTCGCACAGGGCCAGCCAGGAGGCGGTCATCACGAAGGGCACGTACAGGGCGTCGACGATGGCCGTGGTGCCGGCCCCCAGGCGGTTCAGGCAGGCGAAAAACAGGGTGTCGGCCACGGCGATGCCCAGGATGCCGCTGGCGGCCACGGCCAGGGCGTCGCCCAGGCCCAGCGCCTGCGGGCGCAGGGGGACGCCCAGCAGCAGCAGGACTGGGAGCAGCAGGGTGACGGTCAGCGCCGTCTTGTAGAGGTTGAGCGCCAGCGGCCGGATGTTGTCGCCGGCCAGCTTGAAAAAGATGACCGCCGCGGCCCAGGAAACGGCGCACAAGAGGGCCAGAATCTTTCCCATGAGGTCGAGGGGCATCTTTCTCCTTGCGCGCGGGGGGCGGCGCGAGGGGCCATTATAGTCGAAAGGGGGCGCAGCGGCAAGGGCGCCTTGCCGGCGTTGACAGCCTCCGGGCCCTGTGTTACGTTCGCCCCATGGGCCCTGCC
>CAYXCX010000356.1:0-1760 GCA_964463405.1 uncultured Clostridia bacterium | reverse complement strand
CTTGCCGCCCTTGATGTTGGTGCGCTCGACGTTGCCCAGCTGGCCGATGGTGGCGCGGCAGCGCACGTGGATCTTGCGCAGCTCGCCGGAGGGCATCTTCAGCAGGGCGTATTCGCTCTCCTTAGCCATCAGCGTGGCGGTGGCGCCGGCGGTGCGCGCCAGCTGGCCGCCGCGCTTGGGGCTGAGCTCGATGTTGTGCAGGTTGGTGCCCACCGGGATGTTCTGGATCAGCAGGGCGTTGCCGGGCAGGATCTCGGCCTCGCCGTCGGTGGCGATCACCGCGTCGCCGACCTTGACGCCCAGCGGCGCCAGGATGTAGCGGCGCTCGCCGTCGCGGTACTTGACCAGGGCGATGCGCGGCGTGCGGTTGGGATCGTACTCGATCGTCTCGATGACGCCGGGCACATCCAGCTTGTCGCGGCGGAAGTCGATGATGCGGTACTGGCGCTTGTGGCCGCCGCCGTGGTGGCGCACGGCGATGCGCCCCATGTTGTTGCGGCCGCCGCTCTTGTTCAGCGCCACCAGCAGCTTGCGGTAGGGCTTGCCGGCGGTCAGCTCCTCGAACGTGTAGCCGGCGCGGCCGCGCAGGCCCGCCGACACCGGGTTGTATGTCTTGATGCCCATTCGATCACCTCGACGTATTCGATCATCTTGGCCTCGGGGCTGAGCTTGACGTAGGCCTTTTTCCAGTCGGCCTTGCGCCCGACGTAGCGCCCGTGGCGCTTTTCCTTGCCCTGGAAGTTCAGGATGCGCACCGACTGCACCTTGGTGCGGAACAGCTCCTCCACGGCCTTCTTGACCATGATCTTGTTGGCGTCGCGGTGCACCTTGAAGCAAAGCAGCCGCTGGGCGTCCTTCAGTCCCGTGGACTTCTCGGTGACCATCGGCGCCAGGATCAGGTCCCTGTATTCCAGCTTCATTTCAGCACCTCCGCCAGCGTCTTCACCGCCTCGACCGACAGCATGATGTGGTCGTAGTGCAGCGAGTCGTAGATGTTCATTTCGCCCACGTCGATGGCCTTGACGTGGGGGATGTTGCGGGTGGACAGCATCAGGTCGCTGTTGCCGCGCCGGTCGACGATGAGCAGCCGGTCGAAGCGGAAGGGCTTCAGCGCCCGCAGGGCGTCCTTGGTCTTGGCCGAGGCCAGCTTCAGCTCGTCCAGCACCAGCAGCCGGTCGTGGCGCACCTTCTCGGAGAGCACCGACTTGAGGGCGTTGCGCCGCGCCTTGCGGGGCATCTCGTAGGAGTAGTCGCGCGGCTTGGGGCCGAAGGTGGTGCCGCCTTTGCGCCACAGCGGCGAACGCAGGGCGCCCATGCGCGCGCGGCCGGTGCCCTTCTGCTTCCACAGCTTCTTGCCGCTGCCCGACACTTCGGCGCGGGTCTTGGTGCAGGCCGTGCCCTGGCGCTGGTTGGCGTTGAAGTTCTTGACCGCCTCGTAGATCAAATGCTCTTTCAGCGGATAGTCAAAGACGGCCTCGGGAAGCTCCATCTCGCTGACTTCCTTGTTCTGGATGTTGCGGACTTTGACCTTGACCATGCCTTATCTCCTTTTCCAGGATTCTTTCAGGACGTAGAGGTAGTTGCCGTTGAAGCCGGGGACGGCGCCGCGCACCATGAGCACGTTGCGCTCCTTGTCCACCTTGACCACCTCCAGGCCGCGGATCGTCCGCCGCCGGCCGCCCATGCGCCCGGGCATGCCCTTGCCCTTGATGACCTCGCCGGGATAGGTGTTGCTGCCGGCCGAGCCGATGGCGCGGTGG
>CAYXCX010000355.1:0-1763 GCA_964463405.1 uncultured Clostridia bacterium | reverse complement strand
AGGACGAGCCGGCCATCCTGGAGATCGTCGGCGTTCTCCTGCGCCAGTCGGGCTACGCCGTGCTGGCGGCGAGCTCGTCGGGCGAGGCCCTGCGCCTGGCCGGCGAACACGCCGGCCCGATCGACCTGCTGCTCAGCGACCTGGTCCTGCCCGAGATGAACGGCCGCGAGCTGGCCCGGCAACTGGAACGGGGCCGTCCCGGGATCAAGAAGCTCTTCATGTCGGGGCACGCCGCCGACATCATCGCCAACCACGGCGTGGCCGGCAGGGAGGCGGATTTCATCGCCAAGCCCTTCGCGCTGGACAGCCTGCTGGCCAAGGTGGGCGAAACGCTGGAAAAAGGCTAGGGCCTCAGCCGCCGCCGGCCGGGGAAAAGAGGTCGACGACGTCGTCCGCCCGCACCCGGGTGGCCAGGCCCTGCTTCAGGCGGACGTTCTCGCCGTTGACCAGGATCATGGTCCCGGCCAGGAGCTCGTTTTGCGGATCGAGCAGTTCGTCCAGGAAATCGCCGCCCACCTGCTGCGGCAGCCGCCGCAGAAGCTCCCGCAGCGGCAGCGGGCCGGCCGCCACCTCGACGGCCCGGGTTCCGACCCGGCGCCGCAGCAGCCCGTAAAACTTGACCGTCATCGGGCTACAGCCCCAGCTCGGCCAGGGTGGCCGCCGTGGGAATTCCCTGCTCATCCCAGCCGCGCACGGCGTAATACCGGTCGAGCATCTCCTCCAGGCGCACCACCCGGTGGCGCGAGGATCCGGTCTGGAACTCCTCCTGGAAGAAGCGCGGGGGCAGGGTGTCGTCGGCGCGGGTGAAGCCGGCGCGGTTGTTGAAGAGCCGCTCCAGGGTGTAGATGCGCCGCCCGGCGGCCAGTAGCTCGTCGTCGCTGAAGTCGAGGCCGGTGACGGTGCGCAGCATCTCGCTGAAGGTGGAGATGCCCATGGCGAACTGCAGGAAGCGGCAGAGGATGGCCGAATCGACCACGGCGGCGATGTCCTGGAACAGGGCCACGATCTCGGGCTTGCCGGCGGTGGCGAAACGGTCGAGAAAGACGGGGTGGCCGAGGATCTCGGGCATGATCATGTAGCCGCGCATGTGGCAGCCGCCGCGGTTGGACGTGGCGTAAGACAGGGCCATGCCCTGGGCGCCGCGCGGGTCGTAGGCGGGAATCTCCATGCCCTTGACCTGCATGGCGAGTTCGGGGCGGCCGCACGTGGCGGCCAGGCGCTTGGAACCCAGCCCGAGCTCCACGCCGAAACCGCGCCGGCAGGCCGTATCCTGCACCCAGTCCACGAGCCGGCCGGCGTCGCCCCACCGCATCTCTTCGCCCAGGGCGCCCGCTTCGTGGAGCTCCATGGCGCAGCCGATGGTGCTGCCCATGGTGATGGCGTCAAGGCCGAGCTCGTTGCAGGCGTAGTTGGCCTCGGCGATGGCCTGCAGGTCGCTGACGCCCAGCTGGGCCCCGAAGGCCCACACGGTCTCGTATTCGGGGCCCTCGCCCTGGCGGTTCTTGGTGCGGGTGGTGCGGCCGCAGCCGATCGGGCACTTGTAGCAGGCGCTCTGGCGCAGCAGCAGCGACTCGGCGATCTTCTCGCCGCTGATCCCCTCGGCGTCATTGAACACGCCGCTGCGAAAATTGCGCGTGGGGAACATGCCGTGGGCGTTGACGATATTGACCAGCACCGACGTGCCCAGCACCTGCAGCGACTTGCCGGTCACCGGGTTCTTGTCGACCATGCGGTCGAGGCGCGCGCTCATGGCCTGCGCCGTG
>CAYXCX010000354.1:0-1766 GCA_964463405.1 uncultured Clostridia bacterium | reverse complement strand
GGAGGCGATGCAGTGCCCCTCCGAGTCGGTGATGAACACGACCTTGGAGTTGGTGTTGCCCTTCAGCTTGCGGAGGATCTCCTTGATCAGGACGTATTCCTCGTTGTAAATGATGAAGTTTTCTTGCATGTTATCTTCTTCCCCGTGCATTATAGCACTGGCGGAAAAAATTCAACATCGCCTCCCCCGCGCCGCTGCCCGCGCCATGGCTTACTTGACCTCCATCCTGCCCTCGATGGCCTTGGCGATCGTCACCTCGTCGGCGTAGTCCAGGTCGGCGCCGATCGGCAGGCCGAGGGCAATCCGCGAAATGGTGATTTTATACTGGCGCAGGATTTCTGTCAAATAATGGGCCGTCGCCGTCCCCTCGGTGGTGGGGCTGGTGGCCAGGATGACCTCGCGGACGCGCCCGCCCCCGACCCGGCGCAGCAGGCCGGAGATGCGCAGCTCGTCGGGGCCGATGCCGCGGATCGGCGACAGCGTGCCCATCAGCACGTGGTAGTGGCCGCGGTACAGGCCGGTCCTCTCGATGGACTGGATGTTGAAAGGCTCCTCGACCACGCAGATGGTCTCGGCGTCGCGCCCGGGGTCGGCGCAGATCTCGCAGGGGTCGACCGAGGTGATGCTGTTGCAGCGCGCGCAATAGAAGGTCTTTTCCCGCGCCTGGACGATGGCTTCGGCCAGGGCCAGGGCGTGGCGCTTTTCCCCGCGCAGCAGGAAGAAGGCGATGCGCTGGGCCGACTTGCGGCCGATGCCCGGGATGCGCTTCAGCTCCTCGATCAGCCGCGCCAGCGGCGGGGTGAATTCGGCCATGGCGCCCCGGCCGCCTACATCGCCCCGAAGGGAAAGCCGCCGGGAAGCCCTCCGGCCATGCCGCCCAGGCTGTTCTTCAGCTTTTCCTCGATCTGGGCGCGGGCGTCGTTGACGGCGGCCAGGACCAGGTCCTGCAGCATCTCGACGTCGGCGGGATCGACCGCCTCCGGGGCGATGCGCAGCGACTTCAGGCGCTTGTGTCCGTCCATGGTCACCGTGACCATGCCGCCGCCGGCGTGGCCCTCGGCCGCCATGGCGTCCATCTCCTCCTCCATGCGCTTGGCCATGGTCTGGGCCATGCCCATCATCTGGCTCATGTTCGGGATTTTAGCCATCCTTTCCTCCCTTGACGCTCTCGACGGCGATGACGCTGCCCTTGATGCGCTCCCTGAGGCTCTTGATCTTCTTGTCGTTCTTGAGCTCCTGCACGATGCCCTCGCCGCCGGGGCGGCCTTCCTCCTCCTTCAGGACGACCTCCAGCCCGACCTCGCGGCCGGCCAGCCTGCGGGCGGTCTCCTGCAGGCAGGCCCGGCCGTCGCGGATCATCTTCCAGGCGCCGTGCAGCGGGGCGGGAATTTCGACGACCAGGGTGGCGCCGCGCAGGGCCAGCCGGGAGGCGCCCAGGACCGAAGCCAGGCGCGGCTTGTCCTGCTCCAGGCAGGCCTTGAGCTCCTCGAGCCACTCCCCGCCCTCGCTCCGGGCCGGGGGCGCCGGTTCGGCCAAACCTTGAAGGGCGCAGGTCTTATCTCTGCAAAGACAGGTATTGAAAAGAACACCGTATCAGCACCCGATGAGTTGGCTCGTGTCGAAAAGGAGCTTGAAGAGGCACGCAAGCAGGAAGAAGAAAAGTTGAAATTGCAGCAACAACAACAAAACACAGATGGAGGAAACGGCAATGAGTGACGAAAAGAAAAACACCAACACGCCGCAGACGAAAATTTCCGATGCGGCTA
>CAYXCX010000353.1:0-1776 GCA_964463405.1 uncultured Clostridia bacterium | reverse complement strand
TTCGAGTCCCCCCTTTCGCACTTCCCTCCATCCGCATGGGGAATTGCAGGCTATGATCGCGCACCGAAGCTTCCGACCGCTGGCCCTGCTGGCGCTGCTGGCCGCCGCCGCCTGCGCCGTGCGCACCGAACCGCCGCGCCGACCGGCCCTGCGCGGCCAGATCGTGGCCCTGGCCGCCAACCTGGTCGGCCTGCCCTACGCCTTCGGCGGCGCCGACATCGACGGCTTCGACTGCAGCGGGCTGGTGCACTATGTCTACGGCTGCTTCGGCGTCCGCCTGCCGCGCAGCGCCCGCGAGCAGTCGCGCCTGGGCGGGAAGGTCCGCCTGCGCCAGGCCCAGCCGGGCGACATCCTGGTCTTCCGCCTGAACCGGGCCTGGCATTCGGCCCTGTTCCTGGGCGGGGGGCGGTTCGTGCACGCCCCCAGTTCCGGCGGCTGGGTGCGCCTGGAAACCCTGAACGAGTACTGGCTGCCGCGGCTGAAGACCGCCATCGCCGTCCTGCCGCGGCGGGGCTGAACGGAGAGAACCATGGCCGACACGATCCTGGAAGCGCGGGAGATCGCCAAGGGCTTCGTCCAGCCGAACCGCGAGCGGCTGGCCATCCTGCAGGGGCTGTCGCTGCGCCTGGAGCAGGGACGCGTCGTCTCGGTCACCGGCGCCTCGGGCTCAGGCAAGAGCACCCTGCTGCACCTGCTCGGCTCCCTGGACCGGCCCGACCAGGGGCGCATCTTCTTCGCCGGCGAGGACATCGCGGCTTTCGGCCGCCGGCGCCTGGCCGATTACCGCAACCGCGACGTCGGCTTCGTCTTCCAGTTCCACTACCTGATGCCCGAGCTGACGGTGCAGGAGAACGTGGCCGCCCCCGGGCTGGTGCGCTCTTTCCGCAAGCGCCAGGCCCTGGACGCGGCCGCGGCGCTGCTGGCCGAGGTCGGCCTCGGCGACCGGCTGGACGCCATGCCCTACCACCTGTCGGGGGGCGAAAAGCAGCGGGCGGCCATCGCCCGCAGCCTACTCAACGAGCCGCGGCTGCTGCTGGCCGACGAGCCGACCGGCAGCCTCGACTGGAAGACCGGCGAGGCGGTCTTCGCCTTGCTGCGGCGGCTGATCGCCGGCCGCGGCCTGAGCGCCGTGGTCGCCACCCACAACCCGCAGCTGGCGCAGCTCACGGACAGGAGATATCTGCTCCACGGCGGGCAGCTTGAAGAGATATGAAATGGACTATCGTGACGCGTGACGCGTAACGCGTGACGAGTAGATGGCATTAGACGAGAAAACGTGATGCATAACGAGTAAAATGCATTAGCAGAACTCTCGAACCAGAAAGCAAGTCATGGGCGAAAAATATGGTAACGAAAGCGCATTCAAGATGGAAAAATCGCCAAGAAGAGTTGGATGGGTTTTTCCGTCGGACATCGGGAATTGGGATCATTCTCGTGATCGTTTGATCAATAGCAATTTCTCGCTGCACACTACGAAAGATCGTTGATTGCAGTTACTTGTCACGCGTCACGCGTTACGCGTCACGAATGCTCGCAAGCGCATCTTGACATTGAATTGCCCAAAATCTACTATGGCCCCATGAAAAGCACTTTGGCTGTGATCTTGGGCGGCGGCCGCGGCGCCCGCCTGTACCCCTTGACCAAGTTCCGCGCCAAGCCGGCGGTGCCCATCGGCGGCAAATTCCGCCTCATCGACATCCCCATCTCCAACTGCCTGCACTGGAACATCCGCAAGATCATGGTCCTGACCCAGTTCAACACCGCCTCGCTGCACCG
>CAYXCX010000352.1:0-1781 GCA_964463405.1 uncultured Clostridia bacterium | reverse complement strand
AATAGGCGGCCAGGATGACCTGGTCGCGGATGCCGAAGACCGGGGCGTAGTGCCGGTTCCACACGTCGCGGGCGCAGGCCATCACCGCCCGGCGCAGCGAATCGGGGCTGGCGTCGGGGTTCTTGTAGAGCCAATCCCAGGCCCGCATGTCCACCAGCGCCGCCCCGGCGATCTCGTAGGTCATCCACAGCGTGTCCAGCGCCTTCAGCCTGCGGGCCTGCGGCCCGGGCGGCGGGTAGCCCAGGACCTCCAGGTCGCGGCTCTGGAACAGGAAGGCGAAGGCTTCGGTGACGGCGGTGTTGGGCACGCCGGCCAGCAGGTACTGGTCGGCGCGCTCCAGCGACAGCACCTGCTCGGCGCAGTGGCCCAGCTCGTGCATGGCCACGTTGAAGCCCTGGTAGTTCATCCCGCCGGCGCCCACGCGGGTGCGCAGGTGGGACTTGCCGCCGCGCAGCCGGGCCCCCCAGGCGTGGCCGGCGCCGCGGGCCGGCTCGACCTCGATGCGCCCGGCCACGAGGGCGGCGGCCTCGGGGGCGAATCCCAGCTGCTGCAGGACCGCGGGCAATCCGCGCTGGAAACGGGCGAGGCTGGGATAGCGCCCGCGCGCGCGGGCGTCCAGCTCGGCCTCGGCGACCCTGCCCCGGGGCTTGAAGCCGTTGTACCAAATGTCGAACGGCCGCAGCCCGCGCCCCGGGCGGCCGGTGATGAGTTCGGCGGTTCGGCTGATCTCGGGGGCGGACAGCACTTCCTCCAGCAGCCGGGCCACGGCCGGCTCCTCCAGCTCGCGGTCCAGCTCGAACGAGCGCCGCGGGTGGCTGGGCAGCGAAGGGAAAAACTCGTCCATGTCGCGCATGGCCTTGAAGACGTTCAGCCAGTGCAGGTAGCGCGAGTTGGGCTCCGGCGTCCAGCGCACCTCGCGCCCCTCCTTGAACACCTTGTTGCGGAAGGGGTTCCAGATGAGCTCGCCCGGGCCGATCATCGCCTTGGGGATGTCCTGCTGGATGATGCGCTTGAGAACCTCGTGGAGCATCTCCTGGCCGGCCAGGCCGTCGGGCTCGGCGTAGAGGGCCTTGATGCGATCGCGCAGCCCCCAATGGCTGATCAGCTTGAGGTCCGGGGCGAATGGCGAGCGGCCTTCGTCGTCGACCAGGCGCCCGACGTGGATGTCGTAGCGCGATACGTAGGTCTCGGCCTCGCTCAGGGCGGCGGCGGCGTTCTGGCTGGCGCGGGCGGGCAGGCGCGAGAGAAACAGGTCGCCGCAGCGGGCATAGGCCCACTGGCGCCGGCTCCAGCCCGGCCCCAGCTCGGTTTTTTCGGCCAGGGAATAGGATGGGAAATTGAGCAGGACCTCGAAGGCGACCTTGGCAGCGAACAGGTCGTCGCTGAGGTGGGCGGCGGGGTCGATGCGGCCGAAGCGCTCGTCGATCGCCAGGATCTCGCCCTGGTCCAGGTGCAGCGGCCGCTTGAGCTCCAGGTGGATGCGGTTCAGGTGGCCGGTCAGCGTTTCGAGGCCGGCCTCGACGCGCGCGAACAGGGCCTGCAGCCTCTCCGGCTCGGCGATGAAGGCCCCCTGGCAGAACTTGGCGAACTCCTCCTCGCTGCCGTCTTCGGCGCGCCAGAAGGCCGCCGCCTGGCCCACGCCCCGCTCGATGCGCGGCTTGTGGTCGTCGCCATATTTGCCCAGCAGGTACTCGCGCACCCCGTCCTGGGTCTCCTTGTCGATGAACATGTCCTCGCCTCCCAGTGCGGCCGACAGCGAAAGGAAAAGGACGGCCGCCACG
>CAYXCX010000351.1:0-1795 GCA_964463405.1 uncultured Clostridia bacterium | reverse complement strand
GGCGAAATGGACGCGGCCGTCGCGCTTGCAGCGCGAGCGGCGGTCGAGGATCAGCGGCGCGTTGATGTAGGTGTTGCGGTGCATGCGCCCGTAGCGCTCGAACTCGGCCCGCTCCAGCCCGGGCAGGAGGCGGAAGATGCGCCGCTGCTCGCCGTGCTTCAGCCGCGTCTGGAAGCCGACCAACTGGAAGAAGCTCCGCTGCAGGTCGTCCTGGCGCAGCTGGGCGACGGCGTGGGGGCGGGCGCCGCTGCGCGGGTCGACCAGGCCGACCGGCTTCAGCGGCCCGAAAGCCAGCGACTGCGGCCCGCTGCGGGCGATCTCCTCCACCGGCAGGCAGGCGTCGAAGAAGATCCGCTTCTCGAACTCGTGCACCTCGGCGGTCTCGCCGGCCGCGAGCTCGGCGGCGAAGGCGTCATATTGCTCGCGGTTCAGGGGGATGTTCCAGAAATCGGCCCCGCCCTTGTCGTAGCGCGAGGCGGCGAACAGCCTGGAAAAGTCGATGCTCTCGGCGCGCAGCAGCGGCGAGGTGGCGTCGAAAAAATAGAGGTGGCGGCGCAGGGTCAGGGCGGTGAGCGCCTCGGCCAGGGCCGGGCTGGTCAGCGGCCCGCTGGCGATGATCCGCGGCTCCGGGCCGGGGGGAAGGGCGCGCACCTCGCCTTCCAGCAGGCGCACCCCGGGCAGCGCCCGCAGCTCGGCGGTCAGGTCGGCGGCCAGGCGCAGGCGGTCGACCGAGAGGCTGCCGCCAGCCGGCACCCGCGCCCCATCCGCGTGGCGCAGGAACAGGGAGCCCAGGCGGCGCAGCTCGCGCTTGAGCAGCCCCGAGGCCGAGGTCGCCTCCTCCGCTCCCAGCGAGTTGGAGCAGACCATCTCGGCCAGCAGTCCGCTCTGGTGGGCCTCGGTCATCACCTGCGGCCGCATCTCGTGCAGGTCGACCTGGACGCCGCAGCGCGCCGCCTGAAAGGCGGCCTCGGCCCCGGCCAGGCCGCCGCCGATGATCGTGACCCGGGGCTTCACCCTTTGCGCACGAAGGTGCACTCGGGATAGCCGGTGCAGCCGACGAAATAGCGCCGCGTCTTGCGCGAAAACTTTCTGCCCAGCGGCTTGCCGCACTGCGGGCAGGCGCCGAGCTCCTCGCCGCCGCTCTCGATGTGGGTGCAGGCCGGATAGCCGGTGCAGCCGACGAAGGTCTGCCGCGTCTTGGGCGAGTAGCGCTTGACCAGCGGCTTGCCGCACTTGGGGCAGGCCTTTTCCATGACCTCGTCGGGGGCCGCCCGCTCGTTGCCGGGCGTCGCCCGCTCGGTGTAGGTGCAGGCCGGGTAGTTGGCGCAGCCGACGAACCAGCCGCGGGTGCGCAGCGAGTACTTCTTCACCAGGCCGCCGCCGCAGCGGGGGCAGGTGCCGCCGGTGAGCAACTCCACCTTCTTGCCGTCCTTCACCTTTTCCAGGTCCAGGGCCAGCTTCTGGTAGAAGCGGTCGATCCCCGCCACCCAGTCCAGCTTGCCCTCGGCCACCTGGTCGAGCTCCTTCTCCAGCTCGGCGGTGAAGTTGTAGTTCATGATGTCGCGGAAGTTTTCCTCCAGGTAGTCGACGACGCGCACGCCCAGGTCGGTGGGAATGAACTTCTTGTCCTCGCTGTAGACGTATTCGCGCTTGTTGAGCGTTTCGATGATCTTGGCGTAGGTCGACGGCCGGCCGATTCCCTTTTCCTCCAGCACCTTGACCAGGGAGGCTTCGCTGTAGCGCGGCGGCGGCTTGGTGAAGTTTTGCTTGTCGTCGACGCGCAGCGGCTGCAGCA
>CAYXCX010000350.1:0-1799 GCA_964463405.1 uncultured Clostridia bacterium | reverse complement strand
GTTATTTCACAAAGCCTCTTAATATTCATCCTCTTGAATCTGTAAATGATCCGGCCCCGGGTCAGGTCGTAGGGAGAGATCTCCAGCAGGATCCGGTCCCCGGGCAGGATGCGGATGTTGTTCTTGCGCATCTTGCCCGAGGGGTGGGCGGTGATGCGGTGGCGGGAGCCGTCGAGCTCCACCAGGAACATGGCGCTGGGCAGCGCTTCCAGGATCACGCCCTTGACCTCGATGACGTCCTTCTCCTTGTTGGCCATCAGCACCTCGTCAAAATTTCGGGGCCGTTGTCGGTCAGGGCCACCGTGTGCTCGTAATGGGCGGACAGGCTGCCGTCGCGGGTGGCCACCGTCCAGCCGTCGTCCAGGGTGCGCACCTGCCAGGAGCCGGCGTTGATCATCGGCTCGATGGCCAGGGTCATGCGGCTCTTGAGGCGCGGCCCGCGACGGCCGTCGTAGTGGTTCAGCACCTGCGGCTCCTCGTGCAGGGCGCGGCCGATGCCGTGGCCCGACAGGTCGCGCACGACGGCGAACCCGGCCCGGCTCACGCAGCCGTCGATCACCTTGGCGATGTCGCCCAGGTGGTTGCCGGGGCGCGCCGCCGCCACGCCGAGCTCCAGCGAGCGCTGGCAGGCGTCCATCAGCGCCTGCGCCGCGGGCGCGACCGCGCCCACGGCGTAGGTGCGGGCGCCGTCGCCGTGGAAGCCCTGGTAGAGGACGCCGACGTCGATGCCGACGATGTCGCCCGCCTGCAGGCGGCGCGCGGCGCTGGGGATGCCGTGCACCACCTCCTCGTTGACCGAGGTGCACAGGGTGGCCGGAAAGGGCGGCTGGCCGTCGCGGCCGCCGTAGCCCTTGAAGGCCGGCACGCCGCGCAGGCCGCGGATGCGCTCCTCGGCCCAGGCGTCCAGCTCCAGCGTGCTGACGCCGGGGCGGATGCGCTCCGCAATCTCGGCCAGGACCACGGCGACGATGCGGTTGGCCTCGCGCATGAGCTCCAGGTCGCGGTCGGTCTTGAGCGGGATCATGAGACCAGGCCCTTGACGCGCGCGTACACCGGCGCGGCGGCGCCGGCGCCGTCGACGCGGGCCAGCACGCCGCGCTGCTCGTAGTAGCCGATCACCGGCAGGGTGCGCTCGGCGTAGACGCGGAAGCGCCGGCGCACGGCCGCCTCGTTGTCGTCGCGGCGGCGCTCGACGGCGCCGCCGCACAGGTCGCAGCGCCCCTGCTGCGCCGGGCGCTTGTTGCGCAGGTTGTAGATGGCGCCGCACTCGCGGCAGGTCAGGCGCGAAAGCAAGCGCTCGACCGCCTCGTCCTCGCTGACGTCGATCAGGATGGCCCGCTCCAGGTCGCAGGCCACGGCCGACAGCGCCTCGGCCTGGGCCAGGGTGCGCGGGTAGCCGTCCATGACGTAGCCGCCGTCCAGGTCGCCGCGCTCCAGCCGCCGGCGCACCAGCTGGGTGACCAGCTCGTCGGGCACCAGGCCGCCCGCCTCCATGCAGCCGCGGGCGCGCAGCCCGTCGGCGCTCCCCTGCTCGATCTCGGCGCGCAGGATGTCGCCGGTGGCGATGCGGGCGTAGCCGAAATCGCGCTCGAGAAGCTCGCCCATGGTCCCCTTGCCGGACCCGGGCGCGCCGAACAGGATGAAACGCTTCATCCGCGCCGCCCGCGGATGCGCCCTTTGCGCGAGAAGGAGTCGTAATTGCGCATGGTCAGCTGGGCCTCGATCTGCTGCACGGTGTCCATGGCCACGCCGACCACGATCAGGATCGACGTGCCGCCGAAGTAGAACTGCACGTTGAA
>CAYXCX010000349.1:0-1799 GCA_964463405.1 uncultured Clostridia bacterium | reverse complement strand
GCGCTACGGAATTGCTAGCGGCAGTGCTCTATCCCAGAGGACAACTGCAGGGCGGCGCCTCCCTTAACATAACCATATTAGTAACATAAAGGAGGCTTGTCAACCCCCTGCCGCCGTTTCGCCGATTGACAGCCCCGGCCGGCTGTGCTACTAATTCGGGCCATGGAAACTTTCTTGCCCGCCACAGCCCCGCGCCCGGGGCGGGAGGGATATCCCTGGCGGGTTTTCTTTGCCTGCCTGGGCGGCGCCATCCTGTTCCGCTACCTGTGCCACAGCCTGATGCTCCTGCCGGTGCTGCTCAACGAGCTGCGGCCGGCGCCGACCCTGCCCGATACGCTGCTGGCGGTCGTGCCGCGCCTGCCCTGGCTGGCGCACGCCAATTATTACCTGTGGGCGGCGTGCTATTTTCCCCCCGCCCTCTACCTGCTCTGGCGCGACCGCCGGCTCTTCGCCCGCTTCGTGCTGCTGGACGGCGCCCTGTCGCTGACGCGCGGCCTGATGATCCCGCTTACCGGGCTGGGCCCGCCGTTCGGCGCCGACGTCAACGCCCTGCGGCCCTTCGCATTCTGGCCGACTTGGTGGAAGCTGGTCGATCCCTGGCGCGCCCTGGTCGGCGGCTCGGCCGGCGTCTACCTGACCAAGGACATGTTTTTCTCCGGGCACGTGGCCACGACCTTCCTGCTTTTCCTGTTTGGCCGGAAATTGGGCCGCGGCCCGGGCCGGGTCTTCCTGGCCCTGCACCTGTTCACCCTGCTGGTGGTGTTTTTCTCGCACCTGCACTACACCATCGACGTCATCGGCGCCTATGCCGTCACCTTCGCCCTGTTCACCCTGGGCGACCCCTGGCTGCGCCGGCGCTTTCCCGGCCTGGGCCCGGCGCGGCTTTGACATTTTTCCCCCGTTTTTTTACAATTTGCCAGTCCGAAAGTTCCATCACGAGGAGGATCGCATGGGAGTCTATCTCGGCAAGCGCGCCGATCACGTCAAGCTTTACCTGGCCCTGTGGCTGGTCGCCTTTTCGGGCCTGTGGGTCGGATTTTTCCGCGAGTTCAGCGAGCCGTTACGCGTCCCCACCATCTCCTATTTCCTGGCCTTCCTGGCGGCGGGCGTAGGGGCCTACCTCATCCTCGCCCCGCTGCTGCAGGGCCGGGCCATCAGCGCCGAAAAGAGCCGCTGGCTGCCATTCCTGCCGGCGCTGCTCTTGCTCGTGCACTGGCTGTTCCGCCAGCTGGACCGCATGTTCGCCCCGGGGGGAAGCGTGGCCCTGTTCTCCTTCGACATCCTGGTCGACCCGCTCTTCCTCCTTTTCCTGTTCCTGGGACTGGCCCTGCACCTGCTGGCGGCGCAGCCGCAGATCATGGACGCGGTGTTCGTGGGCATGAAGAACACCGTGCGCCTTTTCGTGGCCTTTTCCTTCCTGGCCCTGGGGCCGGTCGTGCTGGCCCAGATTGTCCAGGCGGTGTCGGCGCTGGCCAGAATCGGCGTCAACGCCGGCGCCTGGAGCAATTACGCCCGCCTGGGCGACCTGGAGAACGGCGGCCTGGTCGTCGCGCTGCTCCTCAGCCTGCTGCTGCTGCTGGTGCCGTTGTGCGGCTGGGTGCTCTTGCAGAAGCTGCTGGGCAAGGCCACGCCCAAGTGGGACCGGCTGCTGAAGCTGCCCTGGCGCTGGCTGGCCCTCCTGCCGCTGTTCGTCATCGCGCTGGCGGCTCTGGTCCAGCCGGCGACTTTCCTGCGGCCCGGGTTCGTCATTCCCGCTCTCTTCTCACTGGTTTCGGCCCTGGTCAATTTCCTGGCCGCCA
>CAYXCX010000348.1:889-1813 GCA_964463405.1 uncultured Clostridia bacterium | reverse complement strand
GATGCCGAAGCGGTTGCGCAGCGGGTTGGAGAGCAGGCCGGCGCGGGTGGTGGCGCCCACCAGCGTGAAGGGCTTCAGGTGCAGCAGGACGGTCTTGGCGCCCGGCCCCTGGCCGATGACCACGTCGATCTGGAAGTCCTCCATGGCCTTGTAGAGGATCTCCTCCAGGGCCGTGCGCAGGCGGTGGATCTCGTCGATGAACAGGACCTCGCGCTCCTGCAGGCCGGTCAGGATGGCGATCAGGTCGCCCTTCTTTTCCAGCATCGGCCCCGAGGTGCCGGTGATGTCCGATCCCATCTCGGCGGCGATGATGTTGGCCAGCGTGGTCTTGCCCAGGCCGGGCGGCCCGTCAAGCAGCACGTGGTCGAGGGCCTCGCCGCGCTGGCGCGAGGCGCGGATGTAGGTGCGCAGGTTGGCGACCTTGCGCTTCTGGCCGGTGAACTCGCGCAGCCGGCCCGGGCGCAGGGTGCGCTCGGGGGCCGTGTCCTCGCTGCGCTCGACCGGGGTGGTGACGCTCTCGCCGCTCACGGCCTGACCTTTTTCAGGGCGATCTTGAAAAGCTCCTCGAAATCGCCGCGGCCGGGGTTCTCCTTGAGCGCCCGGGCGGCGGCCTCGCGGGCCTGGCGCGGCGGGTAGCCGAGGTTGGCCAGCCCCGAGGCCAGGTCGGCGCCCAGCTGGCTCAGGGCCTCCTCGACCGGCCCGGCCGCGAGCCGGCCGGTCAGCTCCAGGACGATGCGCTGGGCGGTCTTTTTGCCGACGCCGGGCACGGCGCTGAGGCGGGCCACGTCGGCGGCGGCGATGACCTGCGGCCAATCGCCGGGGGCGATGGCCGACACGCAGGCCATGGCCGTCTTGCCGCCGATGCCCGAGACCGCGGTCAGCTTCTCGAAGAGGGCTTTCTCCTCCTCGTCCAAGAAGCCGTAG
>CAYXCX010000348.1:0-879 GCA_964463405.1 uncultured Clostridia bacterium | reverse complement strand
GTAGAGCACGAGGTCCTCGTCCCTGACCTTGAGCACCGCGTGCAGCAGGACCGGCTGGCCCAAGGCCAGGCGCGCAAAGCAGGATACCGGAACCGCGAGCTGCAGGATGAGGCCGGCGGCGGTCTCGACCCCGATCCGGCCGGGGCTCAGCTGCTGCACCTTCCCGCGCACCGCGGCGATCATGGGCAGTGCACCCCGTGGCAATAGGCCACGGCCAGGGCGTCGCTCTCGTCCAGGCCGATGCGCGTGGGGGGCAGGTTCAGCAGCAGGCCGGCCATCCTGGCCACCTGCTCCTTGTCGGCGTTGCCGTAGCCGGTCAGGGCCTGCTTGACCTGGCGCGGCGCGTAGAGGGCCAGCGGCAGGCCGCGGCGCAGCAGGGCGGCCATGGCCACGCCGCGCACGGTCGACAGCAGGGCCATGGAGCGGATGTTCTTGCCCAGGAATCCCTCTTCCATCGCCGCCTGCTCCAGCGGGTAGGCGGCCAGCACCTCGTCCAGGGCGGCCAGCAGCACGCGCATGCGCGCCACGAAATCGCGGTCCTTGAGGCGCAGGGTCAGGGAGTGGACGTAGGCGAAGCGCCGCCGCTCCCGCCTGACGATGCCGATGCCGAAGCTCAGGGAACCGGGGTCCAGGCCCAGGATCAGCATCATTCCTTGCCGAACTTCTCCATTTCCGCCATCAGCATGGCTCTTCCGCCCTGACCGATACCTACTACGGCTATTACGGCAGCAATACCGATAACAATACCCAGGGTGGTCAAAAACGACCTGAGTTTGTTGCTTTTTATGCTTTCAATAGCAACTAAAACCAGTTCGCCAATATTCATTCTCCCGCCCCCTCTTCTGTCAGGGCCTGCATTTCGGCACGCGCATCAAGGGG
>CAYXCX010000347.1:0-1826 GCA_964463405.1 uncultured Clostridia bacterium | reverse complement strand
CATGTCGCGCAGCGAGCCCGCGAGCACGGTGAAGTCGGGGGAATAGAGGTAGACCACCCGGCCGTTGACCTTGCCGAAGCCGGTGATGACGCCATCGCCGAGGAATTTTTTCCTGTCCAGGCCGAAATTCGTCGAATGGTGGGAAACGTATCCCTGCAACTCGACGAACGTATCGGGATCGAAAAGGTACTCGATGCGGTCGCGGGCGGTCATCAGCCCCCGCGCCCGGCGCTGGGCAAGCTTGTCCAAGCCGCCCGCCGCATCCTTTTCCTCGCGCAGTTTGATCAGGTCCTTGATCTTGGTTTTCATGCCGTTCACCTGTATGGAATCCATTGTACATACGTTGCGGCCAAAAAGCAACCGCGCCGCCAGCCAGGCGCGGGGAAAGCGGCCTCGGCATGGGCGAAAAAGGCCCCAGCCGATTGAAAAACAGGGCAAACTATGGTAGAAATGGGGGGATGACACACACAGTTTTCACCCTCACTACGGCCAACGCCAACGGCGATTTCGTCTACCTGATCCAGCCCGCCTCCCTGGTGGTCAAGCTGGTCCTGCTGCTGCTGCTCTCCTTCTCCGTCGTGTCCTGGGCCATCATCATCTTCAAGTTGATGGAGTACTCCCGGGCCCGGAAAAAGGGGCAGGCCTTCCTCGACTTTTTCCGCAAAAACAAGAATTTCAGCGAGATCCACGCCGCCAAGGCCCTCTACGGCAACAACCCCCTGGGGGAGATCTTCCGCTTCGGCTACCGCGAGATCGCCCAGCAGACGGGCAGCGGCCAGAAGCTGGACAAGCTGGACGGCGACAGCCTGCAGCGGGCGCTGCTGCGTGCCTCGACCCAGGAGATCAGCCGCCTGGAGCGCCTGAACGGCTTCCTCGCCACCTGCGCCTCGGCCAGCCCCTTCATCGGCCTGTTCGGGACCGTGTGGGGCATCATGACCTCGTTCCAGCAGATCGGCGTGCAGATGAACGCCAACCTGGCCACCGTGGCCCCGGGCATCGCCGAGGCCCTGATCGCCACGGCGCTGGGCCTGTTCGCCGCCATACCGGCCGTCATTTTCTACAACCTGCTGCTCAACAAGCTCAAGGTGCTCATCGCCATGATGGAGGACTGCATCCTGGGGTTCCTCAACCTGAGCGAGAAGCTGCGCTGATGCACGTCCAGACCCGGCAGCGTTCCCATCGCCTGCACGGCAGCCTGGCCGAGATCAACATCACCCCACTGGTCGACGTCATGCTGGTGCTGCTGATCATCTTCATGGTCACGGCGCCGATGATGCAGTCGGGCATCGCCGTCAAGCTGCCCTCGGCCGAGACGCGCAGCAATCCCAGCTCGGGGGGGCTGGTCCTGACCCTCACCCGCGACCGCTACGTCTACATGAACGACCAGGTCGTCAACCTCTACCTGCTGGAGTCGCGGCTGAAAAGCCATTTCCTGGGCAGCGAACAGAAGGTGGTCTTCCTCAAGGCCGACAAGAGCCTGCCTTACGGCTACATCATCGAGGTCATGGACATCATCAAGCTGTCCGGCGTCGACACGGTGGGCATGATCGTGGAGCAGAAGTCGCGGCGATGAAGTTCAAGACCACGCTGCTCTTGTCCCTGGCGCTGCACGCCTCGCTGGCCGCCTTCATCATCGTCCAGCCGGCCCGCAGGCCCGCGGGCGGCATGACGTATTATGTCGACCTGGTCGCCCTGGGCGGCGGCGGGCCGGGAGGGCGTGGCGGCCCGGGCGGCGGCGGCCAGGGCCCGGCGGGCCGCCCGGCCGCGGCCGCCGGAGCGGAGACGGAGGCCGCGGCGGCCCTGATCGAGGAAAAGGCAGGCGTGAA
>CAYXCX010000346.1:0-1828 GCA_964463405.1 uncultured Clostridia bacterium | reverse complement strand
AAGACATTCAATGCACCAGGCCTTACCCTGCTGGCCGAGGGCGACCTGGCGTGGAAGTCGGGAGGCGAACCGTCGGTCACCCAGATCGTGCAGATCGACGGCCGGGATCTCGCCCTGGTCCTGACCCCCTTGCCCAAGCCCGGGGCGGTGAACTTCAAGGTCGGGGTGGTGGAGGAAAGCGGCGGAAAAAACATCAAGAATATCCTGCTCGACACCGAGATCATCCTGCCTGATGGCGAGGTGGCCATCCTGGGCTTCCGGGACATGCTGGATCGCAGCTATTTCATCGCCTTTTGCGTACAGGGGCGCGAGGAAAAAACAAGCCCCGGCGTCAAGCGGCTGAGGGCCGGCCAGCAGCCCAAAAAGATCAAGGAAGTCATGCCGGCCTATCCGCCGCAGGCGCGAAAGGAAAAAATTCAGGGCGTCGTGATCGGGGTGATCGAGGCCGACGCCCAGGGTCGGGTGGCCAAGGCCGAGGTGATCTCCGGCCACCCCCTGCTCAACGAGGCGGCGCTGGCGGCGGTCAGGCAATGGGAATTTGAGCCCCATCTCGTGGATGGCAGAGCCATTCCCGTTTCCTTCACCTTCACCGTCAGTTTCCTCCTCGATGAGGGCAAGACCGGCGACGCGGATGCCGTCTCCCGCCTCGAAGGCGCGCAGAAGCCGAAGCTGCTCAAGATGGTCCGCCCGGCCTACCCCAAGGAGGCGGTGGAACAGAACATCGAGGGCGTCGTCGTGATGGAGGCCATGATCGGTGCCGATGGCAAGGTGAGGGCGATCCGCGTCGTCAACACGCCCAATGAGCTGCTCAACCAGGCGGCCATGGAAGCGCTGAAGCAATGGGAGTACGAGCCCGTGGTCAAGGACGGCAAGGCCGTGCCGGCGACATTCACCGTCACGATCACCTTCGTCCTGAGCAAGGAGAAAAAGCCGGCGAAAGCCGCCAAGGACATGATGAGCGTCGGGAGAGGGTGACGGCTCGCGGGCGCTATTTGAGGAACTTGACCTGGAAGATGAAGCTCTGCAGCGAGAGGCGCGCCGAATCCTCGCCGCTGGTCTTGGACTCGTAGTCCAGGCGGTAGATCAGGTCGAGAACCCCCTGGATCTTGGCGTCGGGAAAGTTGCGCACCTGGGCGATGAACTTGTTGAGGATGAAGGCGGGCTGCTGCAGCACCCGGCCGATGTCGGCCGTCGAGAAGCGGCGGCGCAGCAGGAACTTGGCCGTGTAGATCTTGTGGTAATAGGAAATGAGGGTGCCGATGATGAAGCTGGGCTTGACGCCGTTGATGAACAGGTACTTGAGCGTGTCCAGGTAGGCGGCGGCGTCCTCGCGCTCGATGGCCTCGGTCAGGTCCCAGATGGAGTGGGAGCTGACGCCGGTGATCAGCTCGTCGACCTGCTCGCTGCCGATGTTCAGGCTGTCGGCGGCGGCCGCTTCCAGCTTGGGCAGCTGGTGCAGGATCGAGACGAAATCGTCGGCCATGACTTCCTGGATGCGCTCGACGGCGCCGGCGCTGATGGCGATCTTGCGCTCCTTCATGTGGCTCCTGATGAAGGCCTTGATCTCCCCCTCGCCGACGCGGTCGAGGTCGATGCTCACCGTGTGCGGCGACTCCAGCGCCTCGCGCAGGCGCGAGAGCTTCTCCTTCTTCAGCTGCTTGTAGTCGTCGCGGCTCAGGTCCAGGGAGACGTAGACGATCAGGGTGGCGTGGGGGTTGGGCTTCTGCAGGTAGGCGGCGAAGGCCTTCTTGGCGGCGGCGTTCAGGGCGGCCTTCTTGGCGTCGCGGATGACCACGGTGTGCACCCGCTGGGCGCTGAGGAAGAAGCT
>CAYXCX010000345.1:0-1860 GCA_964463405.1 uncultured Clostridia bacterium | reverse complement strand
GACGAGCAGCACGGGATAGCGCGCCCGCAGCACGCGGCTGATGGCGTCGTCGGCGGCGAACAGCTCGTGCAGGCGGTGGCACCAGGGGCACCAGTTGCCGCCGAACATCAGCAGGATGGCGCGGTTTTCCCGGCCGGCCCTCTCCACGGCGGCCGCGATCTGCGCCTTGGCGTCGGCGCCGGGGTCGTAGATGGCCGGGCGGGTTCCCGGAACCGCCTGGGCAGACATCAGGGTCGCCAGCAGAAGCAGGGCCGCCGGCCACGGGATCGGGCGCCTGGGGTTGGTGAGGATCATGTTTTGCCTCCAGCGGGGGGCATTGTAGGCCATCCGCCGCCCCGTGTCAAAAGCGGCCCGGCCGGCGGTTGACATTTTTTCGGCGACTCCGGACAATGGGTCGGGCCCGCAGGGCCCGGGAGGAATACATGAAGGCGATCGCCGCTTTTCCACGGGCAGCGGCCGCCCCGTGCAGCCGGGCGGCGCGCCGATGAGCGAAAAAGCCTATCTAGACGATCCCTACCTCTGCGAACTCACTGCCGCGCCCGTCTCCCGGGAGTGCCGCGGCGGCCGCTGGTCGGTCCGCCTGGAGCGGACGATCTTCCGCCCCGCGGGGGGCGGCCAGCCGGAGGACAGCGGCACCGTCAACGGCCTGCCCCTGCTGGAGCTCCGCGAGGAGGACGGCGGCGTGGCCCATGTGCTCGGCGCCGATCCCGGCCCCGGCCCGGCCGAGCTGCGCCTCGATTTCGCCCGCCGCTACGATCACATGCAGCAGCACACCGCCCAGCACCTGCTGTCGCAGATCCTGCTGCGCCTCTACGGCGCCGCCACCCTGTCGTTCGCCATCGGCCCCGATCACGCCTCGATCGAGACCGGCCGCCCGGCCTACGACGACAACGAGGTGGCGGCCCTGGAGGAGGAATTCGCCCGCCGCGCCTGGCAGGCCCTGCCGGTGCGGGTGTTTGCGAGCGAGGACGATTCGGAACTGGGGCTGCGCCGCGCGCCCAAGGCGCGGGGCAGGATCCGCGTGGTGGAAATCGTCGGCTTCGACCGCTCGGCCTGCGGCGGCACCCACGTGGCCAGCAGCGCCGAGCTGGCGCCGCTGAAGATCCTGCGCATCGAGAAACTGCGCGGCAACGCCCGCTTGTATTACGTCGCCGGCGGCCGCGCCCTGCGCGACCACCGCCTGAAGCACGAGCTGGCGCAGAAGCTGCAGCGCCTGGTCACCCTGCCGCCCGGGGAGATCCCCGGCCACGTCACGGCCCTGCTCGCCGAGCGCGACGGGCTGCGCCGCGAAGCCCGGCGCCTGCGCCGGCTGGAGCTGGAGCGCGAGGCGGCCGCCGCCGCCGGCTCCGGGCCGCTGGTGGTGCGCGAGCTTGCCGGCGCCGACGCCGCCGAGCTGCGCTTCTTTGCCCAGGCCGTCGCGGCCGCCGGCCGCCCGGCCGTGGCCTACTCGCGCCTGGGAAGCGGCGGCGAGGCCCATGTCGTGGCGGCCGCAGCCGGGGGCGCCGACCTGCGGCCGCTGGCCGCCCCCTTCTTCGCCCTGCTCGCCGGCAAGGGCGGCGGCAGCGCCGCGCTGATCGAGGGGCGCGCCAGCGACCTGGCGCGCCTGGCCGAGGCCGCCGCGCTGCTGGGCGCCGCCGCGGCCCGGGCTTGAAAATCGCCGGCATTCGGCTATAATGGGGCTTCCTGCACAGGAGAGAACCATGGACGAAAAAATCAAGGCCAAGATCATGGACAGGGACCGCATGTTGGGCCTGGCGGTCAAGGTCTACTGCTTTGTCGGGCAGGTGACGCTGCTGGGCCAGGTGGATGACGAATCGTTCAGGGACTTTGCCGTGGCCACGGCCCGGAACGCCCAGGGGG
>CAYXCX010000344.1:0-1867 GCA_964463405.1 uncultured Clostridia bacterium | reverse complement strand
GCCGTAATACTTGTCGATGGCCTGCAGGATGGACGACTCGGGGGCGATGACTGCCTGGATGCGCAGGTTGGTCGAGAAGCGGATCTCCTCCTGCACGAAGAGGTTGGAGGGGTCGGCCATGGCCAGGGTGAGGTTGGAGCCGATGCGGTGGATGGGGATGACCACGTGCTTGCGGGCGATGTCGGGCTTGATCAGCTCGATCACCTTCTCGTCGATCTCGAACTTGGTGAGGTTGATCGAGGGGTAGCCGAACTGCTTGCTCAGCACCTGGGCGATGTCTTCCTCGGTGACGTGGCCCAGGCGGATGAGGATGCTGCCCAGCTTGCCCGGCTCCTTTTTTTGCACGTCCAGGGCATGCTGGAGCTTTTCCTCGGACAGTTTCCTTTCCTTGAGAAGAAAATCTCCTAGTCGCATAGCCATTTGTTCATATTGTAGAGGATGAAAATCGAATTGTCAATTTTTTCCCCCCTGTCAGCGCAATGCGTAAAATCCCGAGACCCCGAGGTTTTTCACCCTTCCCTGGGAATCGAGGCCCAGGGCCAGGTCGACGAGGAAATGGCCCAGGTTGAAGCCCAAGCCCAGGCCGTAGAGGGCGTTGGCGCGCCTTCCCAGCAGGTATTGGGCCTCCAGGTCGCTCCACAGCCCGGCGCGCAGCAGCAGCTTGTTGCGGAACAGCCCCTTCTCGACGCCCAGCGACAGCGGCTGGGCCTGGCCGCCGCCAGGGAAAAGCTCGCCGCGGGCGACGTCGACGTCCAGCAGGATGGCCAGCTGGGGGTCGGGGCGGAACGCCAGCCCGGCCACGACGCGCCGGGCCAGGGGCAGCGGGCCGGCGGCGGTCTCGATAGCCGGGTTGCCGGCGTTCTTCAGCGTCACCCCGGCCTTGAAATGGGGGCCGATGTCCAGGGCGGCGCCCAGGTCGAAGCTGACGCGGGAAAACGAGTTCTCAGCGGCCGACCATGCCGACTCGGCCAGGTCGCCGGCGTCGGCCCGCGGCGTGAAGGCCTCGTGGGACAGCGGGGCGTCGACCCGCGACTGCCTGCCCTTCAGGTAGTGGAGGGCGGCGCCCAGGCACACGCCTTGGGAAAGGGGAAAGGCCACGGCCAGCGAGTAGTCGGTATAATGCAGGCCGGTGAAGCGCACGCGCAGGGCGGCGACGTCGGCGCCGGTGATTTCGGCGTCGGGCCGGTCGAGCGCCGCGGCGGCGAGCGGCGCGACCACGGCGGCGTCCACGGTGGTGACGGCCATGGCGTAGCCCTTGCCGGCATAGGCCGGGCCGCGCGCGCGGAAGCCGCTGATCACGGCGCCGGCGGCGAAGGCGCCGCGCAGGGCCGCCAGCGCCCCCTCGCGGTCGGCGGCGGCCAGCCCGGAAAAATTCTCCAGGTCGTAGGCCCGGGCCGCCGCCAGACTGCCGGCGGCGTCGCGGAAATCGAGGCGGCTGTCGGTGTACTGATAGCCGGCCAGGGGCACCGCCAGCGTGGCCACCAGCGCCGGGTTGAGATAAAGGGAATTGGCGTCGTAGTTGAAGGCCAGGGAGGAATAGCCCAGGGCCAGCGAGCGGGCGCCGTGGAAAAAGGGAAAGAAAGCGCAGAGGGGCAGGCATAGGACCAGAAAAAAGGCCAAGAGCCCGATTTTTTTCATTGCCAATTAAATACACCCAATCGACAAAAATTGTCAATCAGGAGAAACTGAGCGAACAAAAAAGTGGTAGTGATAGTGATAGTGATAGTAGCAGCATGGAAACGAACTCTTGCCCGCTCTCTTAACTTTTGCCTTTTTCCTTTTGCCTTTTGCCTTGAGAGTTCGATCATTTGCAAACGCAAAGTAATTCTTCATGCTCTTTTTATTTACTTTTACCTTTTGCCCTTAA
>CAYXCX010000343.1:0-1892 GCA_964463405.1 uncultured Clostridia bacterium | reverse complement strand
CGGGCTGGAAATCGTATGGGTCGACAGACTGGTCGACGCCTTCTTTCTGCACATCCAGGGATCGGGGATCGTCGAGCTGCCGGACGGCCGCCGTTTGTTCGTGGGCTACGCCGACCAGAACGGCCATCCCTTCCGCTCCATCGGCCGCTGGCTGCTCGACCGCCAGCTGGTCGGCCCCGGGCAGCTCTCGCTGCAGGGCATGAAGGCCTTCCTGAACGCCAACCCGCGCATCGCGGCCGAGGCGCTGAACGCCAACCCCAGCTACATATTTTTCAAGATCAGCGACCAGAGCGCCACCGGCACCTTCGGCGCCCGCCTCACCCCCTGGCGCAGCATCGCCAGCGACCCACGCCTCTTCCCGCTGGGCGCCCTGGCCTGGATCGAGAGCGAGAAGCCGCTGATCGCCGGCGGGAAAAGAATCGGCGGCTGGGAGAAGTTCGGCCGCTTCGTCCTCAACCAGGACACCGGCGGCGCCATCCGCGGCGCCGACCGCGTCGACCTCTTCACCGGCCACGGCGAGCTGAGCGAGCTGGTCGCCGGCGGCATGAAGCAGGAGGGCTCGCTGTATTTCCTGCTCAAGAAACCGTAAGGACAGAGAGGTAAGGGGTAGAGTGGTAAAGAGGTAAAGCAAGAAAAATCCCTCTCAGGTTCATGCCGTTCTCTACTCACTGATCATGAATTACGAATCACGACAGGTCTTTCCAATGCGGCTACTATCACTACCACCATCACTACCACTTCTCTCTCGTTGAGTTTCTTGCCGGTGTCAGAGCTCGTTCGTTGCGGTTTCTATCACTATCACTATCACTATCACTACGTTCGTTGAGCTTACCCCGCTGCTGCTCGGCCGGCGACGACGCCCGACGCCCAGGCCCATTGCAGGTTGAAGCCGCCGCAGTCGCCGTCGACGTCCAGGATCTCGCCGCAGAAGTACAGCCCGGGAACGATCTTGGATGCGAGCGTCTCGGGATCGACGTCGCGCAGGTCGACGCCGCCTGCCGTGACCTGGGCCTCGGGCCAGGGCATGGTGCCGCTGATCCGCAGCTCCCAGCCCTTCAGCAGCCGCGCCAGGGCCAGCCGCGTTTCGGGCTGGACTTCGGAGCAGGGCACGGCCGGGTATTCGACCGCCGCCGCCGCCAGCACGACGGGGATCAGCCGCTTGTTCAGCAGCCCCACCAGCCCGTCGGCGAGCGTCTTGCTCCCCTGGCGGCGGAAGCGGACCTCGAGCGCCGCGGCCAGCTCCCCGATGGTGGTTTCAGGGAAAAGGTCGAGCCGCAGGCTGGGCTGGCTGCCGTCGCGCAGCGCCCGCGAGGCCTGGCGGCTGAGCTGCAGGACCGGCGGGCCGCTGATGCCGCTGTCGGTGAACAGGAACTCGCCCGTCTCGCTTCGTAAAACCTGGCCGGAGCGCAGGACCTCGCCCTGCGCCGTGAAGCTCACTCCCTTCAGGCGGCGCAGGAAATCGGCGTCCAGCCGCAGCGGCACCAGGGCCGCCACCGGCTCGACCAGGCGGTGGCCCAGGGCGGCGGCCAGGCGCAGCCCCAGGCCGTCGGAGCCGAACTGCGGGCCGGCCATGCCGCCGCAGGCCAGCAGCACCCGCGGCGCCGCCAGCTCGCCGCCGGCGGCCAGGCGCAGCCCCAGGCCGTCCTGGCGGCGGACGATCTCGCGCACCTCGTAGCCGGTGCGCACGTCGACCTGCAGCCGCTCCAGCTCCCAGCGCAGGCAATCGAGCACCGCCGACGCCTGGCGCGGGCGCGGGTAGACCCGGCCCCCGCCTTCAGTCTCGCAGGCGACGCCCAGCTCCGCGAAAAAATCGACGGCGCTGGCAGCCGAGAAGCGCGAGAGGACCGCGGCGACGAAGGCGCGGTCGCCGCCGTGGAAGCGGGACAGCGCCG
>CAYXCX010000342.1:0-1895 GCA_964463405.1 uncultured Clostridia bacterium | reverse complement strand
ACGGAGGGCAGTGCGAAAGGGGGGACTCGAACCCCCAAGCCTTGCGGCATCAGATCCTAAGTCTGACGTGTCTGCCAGTTCCACCACTTTCGCATCCGCCCGGGCGAAAATACCATTGATGGCCTGGGTTGTCAAATGGCCGCCGCGGGTTTGACATCGGCAATTTCATTTGCTATTGTTCGCGCAGGAAATCGGTACGGGAGGTTGCGATGCCAAGAGAACACAACAGGCCGTTTTGCGCCGTTCCGGCGCTGCTTCCGGTCCTGGGACTGCTCGCGCTGCTCTGGCAGGCGGGCTGCCGCATGGAGACCCGCGAGATCGGCCGCGAGGCCGGCCGGCTGGAAAAGATCAGGGCCGCGGGCAAGATCGTCGTCGGCACCAGCGCCGACTACCCGCCCTACGAATTCCGGCTGCTGCCCGACGTGGACCCGGAAATGGTCGGCATCGACATCGACATCGCCGAAGCCATCGCCGCCAACCTGAACGTCAAGCTGGAGGTCCGCGACATCCCGTTCAGCCGCCTGTTCGACGAGCTGGCGGCCGGCAACATCGACCTGGCCCTGGCCGGGCTGGCGCCCACCGAAAACCGCCGGCGCGTCGCCGACTTTTCCATTCCCTACTACAAGGCCATGCAGAACATGCTGGTCCGCGCCGAGGACCGCGAGCGCATCAAGCTGGTCGAGGACCTGCGCGGCAAGGTGGTGGCGACGCAGAAGGGATCGATCCAGGAAGACCTGGCCCGCAACCTGCTCGACGGCGCCGTCTTTTTCCTCCACGAGGAGATCGACGAGCTCATCGGCGCCCTGCTGCGCAAGGAGGTCGACGCCGTCATCCTGGAAAAGCCCGTGGCCGAAACCTATGCCGCCCGCGCCCCGGAGTTCCTGCTGAACCTGGAATGCGACGCCCAGAGCCAGCTGCTGGAATCGGCGGCGGCGGTGCGCAAGGGCGACGCCGAGCTCCTGGAACGGGTCAACCAGGTGCTGGGCCAGCTGATCGCCGGCAACAAGATCACCGAGTCGGCGCAGGCCGCCAAGGTTTTGGCCAACAAGATTTAGTAGTTGCAGTGATAGTGGTAGTGGTAGTGGTAGTAGCAGCAAAGGGCTAGCACTAGTGACGAGCAATTAAAAACGGCAAGCGAACGAACTTGAATGGTGATTAGTAATCAATGATTGGTGATTAGGGATTAGAAAACAGCATGAGTGAATCTGCAAGCGAACGATCATGAATCGTTATACATGATTCAAAAAAACCCGCTGGGACAGGATCGGTTTTTTTCTTGCTTTACCCCTTTCCCTCTCTACCCCTTTATCACCGAATGATCCGTTTGCAGGACGTCCGGCTCGCCTACCGTGACAAGCCGATCTTCGCCGGCGTCAGCTGGCTGGTCAGCGACCGCAGCCGCGTGGGCCTGGTGGGAGACAACGGCGCCGGCAAGACCACCCTGCTGCGCGCCATCCAGGGCGACGCGGCGCTCGACGGCGGCGCCATCGAGGTCACGCGCTGCCAGCGCGTCGGCTACCTGCCCCAGGACCTGGTCGAACTGGAGCCGCTGCCGGTCATGGACTACCTGAAGAAGCGCAGCGGCCACGACGAGCTGGAGCGGGCCGTCCGCCACAGCCACGAGCGCCTTGCCGGCGGCGGCGCGCAGGGGAAAGAGTACGCCGCGCGGCTGCAGAGCTTCGACGCCGCCTCCGAGGCCTTCCTGATGCGCGACGGCTACGGCTTCGAAGCCCGCGTCCGCCGCATCCTCAAGGGGCTGGGCTTCGCCGCCGGCGACGAGTCGCGCAACTGCCGCGATTTTTCGGGCGGCTGGAAGATGCGCATTTTCCTGGCGGCCATCCTCCTCTCCGATCCCGACGTCATGCTGCTGGACGAGCCGACCAACCACCTGGACA
>CAYXCX010000341.1:1668-1907 GCA_964463405.1 uncultured Clostridia bacterium | reverse complement strand
ACGTCCCCTCGCTGAAGCACAAGCAGGTGCTCTCCGAGGAGGAGTACCTGGAGCTGCGCGAGAAGTACGGCGAGGACGCCTTCCGCGCCGGCATGGGCGCCGAGGCGCTGCACGAGCTGCTGGCGGCCCTGGACCTGGACGAGGAGGTCACCACCCTCAAGTCGCGCATCCGCGTGGAGAAGTCGTTCCAGCGCAAGAAGAACATGGCGCGGCGCCTGAAGCTGATGGAGGACTTCCTC
>CAYXCX010000341.1:0-1658 GCA_964463405.1 uncultured Clostridia bacterium | reverse complement strand
GAGCGGGCCAGCGCCGTCAAGCGCCTGCGCCTGATCGAAGGCTTCTACAAGAACGGCATGGACCCGCGCTGGATGATCCTCCATGTCCTGCCGGTCATCCCCCCGGAGCTGCGCCCCCTGGTCCCCCTCGACGGCAGCCGCTTCGCCACCTCCGACCTGAACGACCTCTACCGCCGCGTCATCAACCGCAACAACCGCCTCAAGCGCCTGCTGGACCTGAAGGCGCCCGAGCTGATCATCAAGAACGAGAAGCGCATGCTGCAGGAGTCGGCCGACGCCCTGTTCGACAACCAGAAGCGCAGCCGCAGCTACATGAGTTCGCAGAAGCGGCCGCTGAAATCGCTGTCCGACTCGCTCAAGGGCAAGCAGGGCCGCTTCCGCCAGAACCTGCTGGGCAAGCGCGTCGACTACTCCGGCCGCTCGGTGATCGTGGTTGACCCGCACCTGAAGCTCGACCAGTGCGGCATCCCCAAGAAGATGGCCCTGGAGCTGTTCAAGCCTTTCATCTACAACAAGCTGGAAAAGAAGGGCATGGTCACCACCCTCAAGGTGGCCCGCACCTGGGTGGAGGAGAACCGCGACGAGATCTGGGACGCCCTGGACGAGGTGATCAAGGACCACACGGTCATGCTCAATCGCGCGCCGACGCTGCACCGCCTGGGCATCCAGGCCTTCCGGCCGCACCTGGTCGAGGGCAACGCCATCACCCTGCACCCGCTGGTCTGCCCGGCCTTCAACGCCGACTTCGACGGCGACCAGATGGCCGTGCACATTCCCCTGTCGCTCGAGGCCCAGGCCGAGGCCAAGCTGCTGATGCTCTCCAGCAACAACATCCTGTCGCCGGCCAACGGCAAGCCGCTGGCCGTCCCCACCCAGGACATGATCCTGGGCTTCTACTACCTGACCTTCACCAAGCGCCATCTGCAGGGCGAGCACCGCATCTTCGCCTCCTTCAAGGACGTGCAGCAGGCCTACGAACAGGGCCTGGTCGACCTGAACGCCCTGATCCGCGTCCGCTATTTCGGCCAGGTCAAGAACCAGGACGCCTACCTGCTCGACCCCCAGGACATCGTCAACTGCCCGGTCAGCGAGATCAAGCGCGAGGACAACCACCTGCTGGTGACCACCGCCGGCCGCGTCCTCTTCAACCAGCTCCTGCCCGAGGGCATCCCCTTCATCAACGGCCTGATGAAGAAGAAGGGCATCCAGAACCTCATCTATTACATTTACCTCAACCACGGCTTCGGCCCCACGGTCGAGACGCTGGACCGGCTCAAGGCGGCGGGCTTCGAGTACGCCACCCGCGCCGGCTTCACCATCAGCGTCTCCGACCTGCTGGTGCCGCCGGAGAAGCAGGAGATCATCGCCGCCACCGAGAAGCTGCTGGAGAACATCGACCGCAGCTACAAGAACGGCATCCTCACCGCCGGCGAGCGCCACAACAAGATCATCGAGCTCTGGAGCAAGGCCAGCGACGACATCCGCGAGAAGATGTTCGCCCAGATGCGCACCATGAGCTACGAGGGCGAGGGCATGAACCCCATCTTCGTCATGTCCGACTCGGGCGCCCGCGGCAGCAAGGACCAGCTCAGGCAGCTGGCCGGCATGCGCGGCCTGATGGCCAAGCCCTCGGGCGACATCCTCGAGACGCCGATCAC
>CAYXCX010000340.1:0-1942 GCA_964463405.1 uncultured Clostridia bacterium | reverse complement strand
CCTTTATGCCCGCCACTACCAGACCGGCGAGGTCATCCCCGAGGATCTGGTGGCCAAGATCCGCAGGAGCTCCCTGTTCAACCAGGGCTTCGAGACGGTGGAGTTTTTGGCCTCCTGCTTCCTGGACCTGGCCTGGCACTCGCTGGCCGACGCCCGCGACGTCAACGTGACCCTGTTCGAGAAGAAGGTCATGGACGGTCTCGGCCTGATCCCCGAGATCCTGCCGCGCTGGAAATCCACCTACTTCACCCACATCCACGGCGGCTACGAGGCGGGCTATTACAGCTACATCTGGTCGGAGCAGCTCGACTGCGACGCCTTCGAGGCCTTCAAGGAGACCTCGCTGTTCGACCGGCGCACGGCCGAGTCGTTCCGCCGCAACATCCTGGCCCGTCTGGGGACCGAGGACGCCATGGTCCTCTACAAGCGCTTCCGCGGCCGCGAGCCGAAGATCGAGCCGCTGCTCAAGAAGCGGGGACTGCTGTAGCCCCGCAGTCGCATGGCCTGCACGGGTAGGGGCACGGCGCGCCGTGCCCCTGCTTGCCTAATCCTCGCCATCTTTTGCCTGCTGCCGCTCGAGGCTCGAGCCGCGGAAAAATCCCGCGAGAAAAGCCAGGGCCTGCTGGTGGTCGAGTACGGCCTCGACTCGCTCGAGCGGCGCTACTACCGCCCGCGTTTCCGCTTTGATTTCCCCGTCTCCGCCGCCGCGGAGCTGTTCGCCGAGGTGCAGTACCACTCGCGGATGAACGGCCGGCTGCAGGGGGCGATCGACTACTGGGTGAACGCCGGGGCGCGGCGGCGGATCGCGCCGGACGTCAGCCTGGAACTGCGCCTGAACCATTTCTGCCGCCACGGCACGGCCCGCGCCACCCCTTATGTCTGGAACCTGAACGAGCTTTTGGGCCGGCTGGTGCTCGAGCGGGGCGGCCTGACGCTGGCCCTGGGCGCCGGGCCCTTCGTCGGCGGCAGCGCCGGCTACCGCGGGCTGGCGACTGCAGCAGGACAGTGGCGCGGCTTTCTCCTCCCCGAGCTCTCCCTGGAGGCCGAGTTCAAGCTGGTCGACTTGCAGCGCCTGTACCATGAGGCCGGCTTCTCGCTGGCCCTAAGCCCCAACCTGGAGCTCTTTTTCCGCAACGCCCGACGCTATGAACATGCCAACGCCTCGTACGTCGGCGCCCGCCTGCGCTCCGGGACCAACCCCGACTCTTTTCTCGAGACGCTGCAGGTCCTGGTCGGCGCCTCGCCCTTCGACGACCGGCTCAAGCTGGAGGTCGAGGGAGAATTCAAGTTGGAGTTTTTCCGCCGCCGCGAACGCCGCGTCTTCGTGGCCGTGGCCTTTGAGGCGCCGGTCCTGAACGGCGACTCTTTCTTCTCCCAGTTCTGGCCCTGGAAGATGCTCTACGACATCCGCCTCGACTACGAACGCCGCTTCGGCCGCTCCCTGGTCGCCGCTTGGACGGCCCGCTACCGGCTCGACCTGCCTGTGGACGACAGCCGCCCCTTCGCGGCCAGTCTCTTCACCGGCCTGACGCTGCGCAACCAGCCCGATTTCGATCTCCTGGAGAACGACCTGCGCTACGAGGTCACCGCCGGCAACGACTTCAAGCACGGGCTGGAAGCGGAGGGGAAACTGGGCCTGGGGATCTGGAAAAGCCGCGCACTAAAGCTGGCCGCCGAGGCCGGGGCCGGCCTGCGCGGCGACCGCCTGCGCCTCGACCTGCGCCTGCTGGCCGCCGGCGGCCGGGCGGTAGAATGGCGCCCCTATATCGGCTGGAAAAAGGACGTCTGCCTGGAGCCGCAGCAGGAGCTGCCAGGAAAAATCCTGTTCGGCCTGGGCTTCTTCAAGAAATTCTAGGACTCCTTTTTCCTTTTGCCTTGTTCACTCTTTCTTCTCAGGCTCCGGCACCACTGCCCACGCTGTACTCAATTTAAATAAGCAGGA
>CAYXCX010000339.1:0-1957 GCA_964463405.1 uncultured Clostridia bacterium | reverse complement strand
TGGCGCCGCCGGCGTGGCGCAGCAGCAGGGCGCGGCCGTAGCCGCGCCGCGAGACGGTGAGGCGCACGACCGTTCCGTCGGCGATGGCCCGCACCGCGAAGCCGGTCTGCCTGCGGGTGCGCAAGTCGAGGCCGGCGTGAAAATGGTTGCCGCGGAACTCCTGGAAGGTCGAACTGACGCCGTCGTCGACGGCCAGCGGAAAGCCGATGCGCTCCGGCGGCGTCTCGGTCGCCAGCAGCGCGGCCGCCGCCAACAGGAAGGGAAACCATCGGCGCCAGAGTGTCATGAGACGGGATTGTAACCCAGGCCAGCTGAAAACTCAACGAACGAGAGTGACACGTGACGAGTGTCGAGCCGCGAGCATTGAATGATCCCGTTCAACAGGTTCGGAAAGTGATCGCGGGTTGCAGATCTTCAATCGCAACGGCTCGCTTCCAGGTCCTTTCTCGTTACGCGTCACGACAGATTCTTTGTCATGTAGGCCTGAGCCGAGCCCCGCTCCCCTTGTCGCTTGTCACTCGTCACTTGTCACCGCAACTCGTTTTTAGATATAATGCTGGCATGTCGACGCTGCGCTGCTTCCTGATCTCCCTGCGCCCCAAGCAGTGGATGAAGAATGTCTTCATCTTCGCCCCCATGATCTTCTCGCTGCACATGTTCCAGCCCTCCTACATCTGGCGCAGCCTGCTGGCCTTCCTGCTCTTCAGCCTGGTCACCGGCTGCGTTTACGTCCTGAACGACGTCCTGGACCGAGACAAGGACGGGCTGCACCCGGTGAAGCGCAGCCGGCCCATCGCCTCGGGCCGCCTGGCGGCGCGCCCGGCTTTGGTCCTGGCGGCGCTGTTGCTGGCGGCGGTGCTGCTGGGAATCGCCCGCTTTGACCGCGGCTTTTTCCTGATCACCCTCTTCTATGCCGGCCTGAACATCCTGTACTCGCTCTTCTTGAAGAGGGTGGTCATCATCGACATCATGGTCATCGCCCTGGGCTTCGTGCTGCGGGTCATGATCGGCGGCGCCGTGAACGACGTCCCCCTCTACCCCTGGATCCTGATCACCACCTTCCTGCTGGCCATCTTCCTGGCCCTGATCAAGCGCCGCCAGGAGCTGCTCAAGATCCAGGAGCTGCATCCCGAAACCGTAACCCGCCACACCTTGGAAAGCTACAACGCCGGCATGCTCGACCAGATGATCAGCGTGGCCACCGCCACCACCCTGATCTCCTACATCATGTACGTCCTTTCCCCCGACGTGCAGCAGAAGTTCCGCACCGACAACCTGTTCTACACCGTTCCCTTCGTCATCTTCGGCATCTTCCGCTACCTGTTTCTCTCTTATGCCCGCGGCCAGGGCGAGAGCCCGTCCGACATCATCACCAGCGACCTGCCCTTCACCCTGAACCTCGTCCTCTGGGTCAGCGTCTTCATCCTGCTGGTGTCGTGATGAGGGGGCGTTGTCCGGCCTGAGCGTCATTAAGCGCCTGCAATCCTCCACCGTCAGCCAGGAGGAGCTGGAGGAGATCCAGCGCCGGCACCGGGACGACACCCGGGTGATGGCGGCGCTGGTGCAGCACCCGAAGTTCCCCCAGGCGGCGGCGCTGGGCATCCTCAACCGCCTGTTCGCCGTCGACCTGCTGCGCGTCATCAAGAACGTCAAGGCCAACCCGTACGTGCGCAAGAAGGCCGAGCTGGAGTTCCTGCAGCGCTACAAGCGGCTGGCGCTGGGCGAAAAGGCCTCCCTGCTGAAGATGGCTCCGAACCCCGTGCTGCTGGCCCTCCATGACGAGACCCACCCCCGGCTCATCGAGGCCATCCTGCGCAACCCCGGCTGCAGCGAGGAGGTGGTGCTGCGCTTCGTCAACCTCGCCGCCGACCGCGGCCCTTTCTACCAGGTCCTGGCCGAGACCTCCTGGTTCCAGGGCCCGGCCGTGGCCGAGGCGGTCGCCCACGATCCAGAGGCC
>CAYXCX010000338.1:0-1977 GCA_964463405.1 uncultured Clostridia bacterium | reverse complement strand
TAGTGGTAGTGGTAGTGATAGTGGTAGCAGGAAACTCAGCGAACTAATTGTGTTAGTGACACCCTGAAGGCCCCCGATGAGGGTGGCATCAGTACCAGCGAGAAGCTCAACGAACTATTATTGGCAGTGGTAGTAGCGAACAATTCGATGATCTAGAATAGTGATTGGTAATTAGTGATTCGTGATTGGAACGGCATGAGATCGATCTTTTTCTTCACTTTTACCTTTTTCCTTTTTCCTTTTACCTTTCTATTTCTGCTGTTTGGGTCATTGGGCAATTGGAATCTGGAAACATTGAGTGCTTTTACCTTGCGCGCGAAGCGCGCGCCTCGTCACTTGTCACTTGTCACTAGGCTTGGCGCCGGACCGTTGAGCACCCGGCTCTCCTTCTTTTGCGGCCTGGAGCCGCCGGTGACATCCCAGCCGGTCAGCCAGGTGACGATGTCGCGGTCACCGTGAAGAACGACGACCGCATCGTCGTAGTCGCCGCCGCCGACCGGCTCGGCCTCCAGGTGCAGCTGCAGGGACTCGTTCTCCGTTTCCAGGGAGACTGCCCAGGTCAGCGAATCGTAGGCCGGGATGCGGGCGGCGTCGCCGTCGACCCAGGCGGTCATGTCGACGTTGCCGATGTTGACGATGGTCACGTAGGCTTCATACACCACTTTCTGGCACGACGCGGCCAGCAGCGCCAGGGCCGCCAGCGCGCCGATCAGCCAAAGTCGTTTCTTCATGGTTTCCTCCGCGGCCGCGCCTGGCCGCCTCCATTTGGAAGCAATCGCCATGCCAAGATCCGCCGGCGATCCTGTCATGAAAACAGGACGCCGGATAGCCGCGTTTCTCATTTGCGCTTCCACGGCGTATAATACCATTTTCCCGGAGGCAAGACCATGAACATGCGCATTCCCCTGCTTTTGGCCGTTCTGGCCGCGTTGCTGCCCGCCATCGTCATCGGCGCCGACCAGGCCAGGATCGACCGCTGGCTGGTCCTGGGGCCGGCTGAATTGCTCGCCGGCGGCGAGGCGTTGACAACCGACGCTGCGCTGGACTGCGAATTCCTCGAGCCGGCCCGGCTCGCCCCTGGCGCCGACGTGGAATGGGCCCCCGGGCGAAGGCTGCCATGGCAGGCCGGTGCCGCCCGCTTCCCCGGCGCGGCGTCCAGGCGCGTCGTCTACCTGGCCGTCCACCTGGAAACGCGGCGCTGGCTGAAAGCCGACCTGAACCTCGATTCGGCCTTTCCGCTGCTCGTCTACCTGGACGGGGAGCGGCTGGCGCGGAACGCCGCCCCCGGCAAGAGCGTCACGCCGCTGCTCCTGCCGGCCGGCCGCCATCTGCTGCTGGTCAAGGGGCTGCTCCTCGCCGACGCCGGCAAGGAGCAGGCCCTGCGGGCGGAACTGGCAACCAAGCCGGAGTTCAAGGGCGTCCTGCCTGCCGTTTCGCTGGCGGGAGGGCGGCGCAGCGACATGGGCGACGTGCTCTACGCGGTGAACGTCGACGGCGTAGCGCTGTCGCCCGACGGCCGCCGCGTCGCCGTCACGCTGAGCCAGCTCGAGCGCGGGGCCAAGTCGGCCGTCCGCTGGCTCGAGGTGCTGGACGCCGGCACCGGCGAGCGCGTCTTCACCTCGCAGGGGCTGGGCGGCGTGGACAACTTTCACTGGCTGGGCGGTTCGCGCCGCTTCGCCTTCACCCGCGAAGAGAACGGCCTGACCCGCTTCTGCCGCTACGACCTCCAGGACAGCTCGTGCCGCACGCTGCTGTCCGGGATCAAGGACTTTTCCTCCTGGTGGTGGGCCGACGACGGCTCGTTCGCCGTCTTCGCCGCCAGCGAAGAAAAAGGGGAGGAGAAGCCCTTTCGCCACGTGCGCCGCCTGGACGACCGCTTCCGCGTGCCGGAGGCGCGCCAGGCGCTGGCCCTGTTCTTGCCGGACTCGGGGGCGCGCCAACCCCTGTCGGGCTTCGACGAAAACTTCTCCCAGGTGC
>CAYXCX010000337.1:0-2003 GCA_964463405.1 uncultured Clostridia bacterium | reverse complement strand
GCCGGGAGAACGCCCGCCCCGTCGCGGCCATGGACGTCGGCCAGGCCCGGCGCATGCTGGAAGAGGGGCAGTTCCCGCCCGGCTCGATGGGGCCCAAGATCGTCGCCGCCATCGACTACATCCAGGGCGGCGGCCGCCAGGTGCTGATCACCTCGGCCGAGAAGCTCAAGGCGGCGCTGGCCGGCCGTTCGGGGACCCTGATCCACCGCGGCCGCGGGGGGAAAGCCTCCCAGGGAGAATAGCACATGGACAACAAGAACCAAGCGAACTTGGACATCGGCCCCGCCGACCTGGAATTCGTCCGCGACTTCCTCAAGGGCAAGCAGCAGCCGCTGGAATTCGCCGAGCTGGTGGGCCAGGTGGCGCTGTTCAAGACCCGCGAAGACCGCAAGAGCCGGGTCAAGGTGTACGACCCCAACTGCGAGTACCAGGCCGGGGACCTGATCTACAAGGAGTACCCGGGCCAGCTGCCGGTGGGCAACAAGAAATACATCGCCGTTGAGGGCGGCGTCATCCTCAAGGTCGAGGAGGCGCGCAGCCGCGGCGGCCGCGAGGAGATCCGCCTCAGCTACGACGGCACCTCCGAGTTCCGCCGCTACACCGAGTACCTGGTGCGCCAGAAGATCGACCTGCTGCTGCCGCACAAGGAGTCGACCCCCTGCCGCCCGGCCGAGTACATCGGCGCCGACATCGACCCGCGCCGCACCGAGTCGCCGCTGATCGAGCGCGACTTCAACCAACTGCGGCGCAAGCTGACCACGGCGCTGAACAAGGAAGCGGCCATCGCCTTCCTCAGCGACAAGGTGATGCTGCGGCAGAACCTCAAGGCCATCCCGCCGGCCGTGTTCGACGCCATCCGCGAGTTCCTCAAGGGGCGGCCGTCGTCGGAAAGCACCGAGTTCTTCGCCGAGAACTTCGCCAAGGTCGCGCCGGACCACCCAGATTTCGCCGCCACCTGCTTCGCCCTGAACTTCATCATGACCACCGAGTACAAGATCGACCTGCAGCAGACCAGCAGCGAGGGCTGGGGCAAGTGGCATCTGATCTCGTCCCTCTACCACCTGCGCCGCAATTCGCTGGTCAGCGAGCCCAACCCCTTCCTGGCCAAGGCCAGCTTCGCCGACCGCAAGAACCTGCCGCAGAAGCGCAAGAAGTTCGAGGAGCAGATCTTCACCGAGGGCGAGACCCGCTACTTCCTGACCCAGCGTGAGGTCGCCTCCGGGGCGGTGCGCCTGAAGCCCGGGCTGTACCGCTTCGGCGACACCATGGAGCTCGAGGCCGGCGACGCCGCCACGCGCAAGAAGCACACCCTGTATTACTATCCCGACGAGAACCTGCTGCTGGGCTTCGACAAGGTCTTCGAAGGCTACAAGGCGCTCCAGGGCACGACGCTGGTCTTCGAGCAGACGGCCGCCGGCGAGTTCCAGTTTTCAATCAAGACCACCAAGAAGGGGGCCATCACCGACAAGATCGCTTATGAGGCCGAGCGCAGGGTCTTCCTGCCCAGCGGCGAGAAGGTCGCCACGACGGTCGCCCCCAACAAGACGATCTTCCTGGAGAACGAGGTCTTCCAGACCCTGGCCGAGCGCATGGAAGAGTTCCGCAAGTGCGAGAGCTACAACAAGCTGTTCCACAAGGTCTTCCTGGAGTTCGGCCAGCGCGAGAAGAACTACGAGATCCACATCCTGCGCCTGTACCACATCCTGGACCTGATCGCCCCGGTCGACCTGCGCACCGTCGAGGACATCATCCTCAGCAATCCCGAGTTCATCCCCGCCGAAAAAATCGCCGGCGTCTTCTACCTGGACTCCGACGCCGTGATGGAGATCGAGGAGGAGGAGAAGCTCCGCCGCCAGGGGCTGATCGAGGACCAGAAGCGCCGCCGCGAGGCGCTGCGCCGCCGGCAGCAGGACGAGGAGCTCAAGGCCCAGGAAGAGATCCGCCTGCTGCGCGAGGAGCGGCGCAAGAAGCGCGAGGAGGAGATGTGGCAGAAGGAGAAGCTG
>CAYXCX010000336.1:0-2003 GCA_964463405.1 uncultured Clostridia bacterium | reverse complement strand
CGAAAAAGCGGAAGCGAATGGCGCGAGAGCCTGCCAAAGGGCGCGATCTGTCTTTAATAGATCTTGGACAGCATATTGATAAACCCAAACAAAACGAGAAGGCAACCTAATCCTAAAACCCGGATTTACTAGCCTCAAAACCCTTTATTGTGCTAGCTGTCTGTCCAACGAGCGATTTATTTTGGACAGCAGTGTGCTAACACTAACACTAACACTAACACTAAGAGATCGCTTATTTCCTCTTTTCGAGCCGGGCAATCAGCTTCTCTCCCTCACGCGTGAAATAGTCACGGCGCTCCATGTCGCCCAGGGCGTTGTAGAGATTGGTCAGCACGAAATAGCCGAACAGGGTGTCGCGGTCGCGCGGCGGCATCTCCACTCCCGTCAGCGCGATGCGGACGGCCTCCTGCAGGTCCTCGCCGCGGCCCAGCAGGATCTCGGCCAGGTGGAAGCGCGGCATCTTCAGCTTGGGCTCGGATTCCAGGGCCTGGCGATAGAAGCGGGCCGCCTCCTCCAGCTCGCCACGCTGCTTGAGCAGGTTGGCCAGGTTCACCGCCGCCTGGTACTTGTCGGGGTTGATTTCCAGCTCGCGGCGGTAGTGCTCCAGGGCCGCCTCGGGGCGGCCGAGGGCCTCCTGCGCCTGGGCCATCAGGTAGTGGCTGTTGCGCGTGCGCGGGTTGTCGGCCAAAGCGCGCTTCAGCGCCTGCTCGGCGCCGGCGTAATCCTTTTTTCGAATCAGCGCCTCGGCGGTCAGGTTGGCCAGCTGCGGTGCGGTCGGATCGAGCTCCTTGGCCCTGCCCAGGATCTCCAGCGCCTCGCCGGTCCGGTCCTGCAGCAGGCGGACGTAGCCCAGTTTCTCCAGCAGCGTGGGCTCGTCGGGAAGCGCAGGCTCTCGGCGGCGGCCGCCTCGGCCTCGTTGGCGCCGATCAGCGTCTGGACGATGTTCAGCATGAGAAAGAGGTTGTCGGGCTTCAGTTCCAGGGCGCGGCGGAAGGAGGCCAGGGCCTCGCCCTGGCGCCCGAGCTTCAGGGAGACGTTGCCGTTCAGGCTCCAGGCGTCGGCCAGCTCGGGCTCCTCGCTTGTCAGCCGCGCCAGAATGGCGGCCGCCTCCTCGAAGCGCTTCTCCTCCAGCAGCATCGTCGCCCGGGTCAGGGCGTTGCCGGCGGCAATCTTGTCCTTGGGGTCGGCCAGCGGCCGGGTCTCGTCGACCCGCACCTCGCCCGAAAGGTAGCCCAGGGCGGCCAGCCGCCGCTGGTCCTCGGGACTCAGGCTGCGGCCGGCGTCGGGGCGCAGCGCGCCGCGCGAGCTGCGGTTGACGAAGGCCAGCATGCGGCCGCGCAGGTCGCGGCGGCGGTTGTCACCGGCCAGCTCGCTGATTTCCTGCGGGTCGCGCCGCAGGTCGTACAGCTCGTCGCGCGGCGCCAGGATGTACTTGAGGCCGAGGCTGCTGAACGACTGCAGGCTCGACCAGCCGTAATGGAAGCGCGGGTAGAAGGTCTCGCTGTAGCCCTGCCCCTCCCCTTCGGCGGCGCGGCCGTCGAGCAGCGGCCACAGGCTTTTTCCCTGCCACTCCCTGGGAACCGGGACGGCCAGCAGCTCGAGGAGCGTGGGCGCCAGGTCGACGAGCTCCACCGTCTGGTTGACCCGCGCGCGGCGGAAGGGGCGCGGGGCGCGGACGATCAGCGGCACGTGGACCGTGGTCTCGTAGAGGAACGTGCCGTGGCCGTCCTCGCCGTGGTCGCCCAGCCCCTCGCCGTGGTCGGCGGCGACCACGATCAGCGAGCGCTCGTACAGCCCCTTTTCCTTGAGGAAGGCGACGAACCCGGCCAGCTGGGCGTCGGTGTACTCGACTTCGCCGCGGTAGGCCGCCTGGGGCGAACCGCGGGCAAAGGGCTCGGGGGGATCGTAGGGGGAGTGGGGATCGTAGAGGTGGATCCAGGCGAAGAAGCGCTTCTGGCCGATGCCGGCAAGCCACTGTTGGGCGTCGGCGAGCACCTCCGCGG
>CAYXCX010000335.1:0-2004 GCA_964463405.1 uncultured Clostridia bacterium | reverse complement strand
GCCCATCGCCATCGGCCTGATCCTGATGATGTACCCGCCGCTGGCCAAGGTGCGCTACGAGGAACTGGGCGACGTGTTCCGCAACCTGAAGGTGCTGGGCCTCTCCCTGGTCCAGAACTGGGTCATCGGCCCGGCGCTGATGTTCGTCCTGGCGGTCCTGTTCCTGCGCGACAAGCCGGAATACCTGATCGGCCTGATCATGATCGGCCTCGCGCGCTGCATCGCCATGGTCATCGTCTGGAACGACCTGGCCCGGGGCGACACGGAATATGCGGCGGGACTGGTGGCTTTCAACAGCATCTTCCAGGTGCTCTTCTATTCGCTGTTCGCCTGGTTCTTCATCAAGGTGCTGCCGCCGCTCATCGGGGTACGTCTGGGAAACATCGATCTGTCGAAGGTGACCATGGGCAGCATCGCCGAGAGCGTGTTCATTTACCTGGGCATACCGTTCATCGCCGGCATCGTCAGCCGCTTCACCCTGATCCGGCTGAAAGGCAGGGAATGGTACCAGGGGAAATTCATCCCCCGGATCAGCCCCATCACGCTGATCGCCCTGCTGTTCACCATCGTGGTCATGTTCAGCCTCAAGGGCGAGTTTATCGTCAAGATCCCCCTGGACGTGGTGCGCATCGCCATCCCGCTGTTGATCTACTTCGTGGTCATGTTCCTGATCAGCTTTTTCATGAGCCGCAAGATCGGCGCCGGCTACCCAGTCGCGGCCACGTTGTCGTTCACGGCGGCATCGAACAACTTCGAGCTGGCCATCGCGGTTGCGGTTGCGGTATTCGGCATCCATTCCGGAGCGGCTTTTGCCGCGGTCATCGGGCCGCTGGTCGAGGTGCCGGTGATGATCGGCCTGGTCAACGTGGCGCTGTTCTTCAAAAAAAAGCATTTCGCCGGGATGGCCCGTGACTGAGGCATGCGGGCGGCGGGATGCCCCCGGATGCGAGGGTGAGGAGTTCGGCGAGCTGGTGCGCTACACCGGCGGCGGTTTCGCCGGCGGGCTGCTGGCCGGCTTCCTGCTCGACCGCCTGGGGCTGCAGACCAGCGGCGCCGGCCAATGGCTGGTGCGCACCCTGGCCGGCGAGGGCGAGAGCCTCTTCGAGGGGCTGTTCGCCTTGCGCAAGCGCCTGCGCGGCGGCCCAGGCAGCCTGGCCGAGGCTTACGGCTGGGGCAAGCTGCTGGGCATGGCCTTTCCCTGGCTGGTCGACTGGGGCAGCCGCCTGCTGGGGATCGACGTCTACGGCGTCGGGGCCTTCTACATCCCCTTTTTCTACGCCCTGTCCGACCAGATTGGCGCGAACGTTTCGGGGCTGGTTTTTCTGCGCCGGCGGGAAGCGGGCTGGCGGCCGGCCCTGGCCCGCTACCGGCGGAACCCGGTCATGGTCGCCAGCCTGGCCATCATCGCCGTAGTGCCCATCGGCCTGCTGGCCGCCCGCGCGCTCGGTTTTGTCCCGGCCACCCAGGTACTGACGGCGCTGGAGACAATCGCAGCCAACCTGTGCTGGCTGCCGCCGCTGGTGGGCTGGCTGGCGGAAAGGCGGGGGCGCTGAACGGCGAGCTATTCCTGGACCTTGAAGAAGCGCAGGGCCAGGGCGGTGAAGGCGGCCGCGAAGGCCAGCAGCACCAGCAGGTTGGGCCAGATGCTCTCCAGCCCCTTGCCGAAGAAGATGACCTTGTGGAAGGTGTCCATGGCCCAGTAGGCCGGGGAGGCCATGCCCAGGGTGCGGAATGCCGGCGGCACGATCTCGGCCGGCCACCAGCAGCCGCCCAAAGCGGCGAACATGTTGGCCGCCAGCACCGAGACGCCGACGATCACCTCTTCCTTGCGCAGCACCGAGCCCACGAAGATGCTCAGCGCGGCCATGGCGGCGGCGAACACCACGATGTTCAGCGCCGACAGCCAGGCGTTGCCCAGGTTCAGGCGGAAGAACAGCAGGCCGGCCGCCACCAGGATGGCCGACTGCAGCAGCCCCATCAGCAGCCGCCCCAGCAGCTTGCCGC
>CAYXCX010000334.1:0-2015 GCA_964463405.1 uncultured Clostridia bacterium | reverse complement strand
GCTCTACGCCCACCTGGAGCGCTTCCGCCCCGACCTGGAAGCGGAGGCCGGGCGCCAGCGCGCCCGGCGCGGCGAAAAATATTTCGGGGAGCACACGCTGGCCGAGCCGCTGCCCGTGCGCCGCGGCGAGACCATCGCCTTCAGCGGCGAAAGCGGAGCCGGCTTTCCCCACCTGCACCTGGAGATGCGCGACGCCTCCGGCTACGCCCTGAACCCCCTGGTGAACATGGACGACGCCCCGCTGGACGACCAGCCGCCGCAGCTGCAGGGTCTGCTGCTGCGCAGCCGGCGCGGCGCCCTGGTCAACGGCGCTCCCGGCGAATTCTATTTCCGGCTGCGCCTCGAGGGAGGCCTCTACCGGACGGCCGCGCCGCTGCGGCTCAGCGGCCCCTGCGACGTGGTGCTGCACGCTGCCGACCTGTCGGGCGCCGGCCGCGCGGTCGCCCCGTTCCGCCTGCAAGCCCGCCTCAACGGCCGGCCGGTTTTCCGCGAAACCTTCGACCGTTTGTGCCGCGACGACAACAACCAGCTGGGCATGCTCTACGACATGGCGTACTCCACTCCGGCAGATTTTTTCTTCAACCTGTGCTCCCAGGAAGGATTCCTGCTGGAGGAAACCGGACAGCGCCTGGCCGACGAGCTGGAGCGGCTCGCTCCCGGCCGCCACGAGCTTTGGATCGCGGTCGAGGACTGCCGGGGAAACCGGGCCGAAGCCCAGCTGGCGATCGAAAAGGAGGCGGGCGAATTCCGGCCGCAGGCGCCGCGGCGCCGCGACCGGCCCGAAGCGGGCTGGGGGGTGATGCGCGACTGCGAATTTTCGCTCCAGGCCAACCGCGGCGAGGTGCTGGTCAAGGCCGCCGACTTTCCCGTCCCGGCGGCGCGGCTCAGGCTGCGGCTACTCCAAGGGCAGGAGCAGCGGGTGATCGCCGCCCGCGAATACGACAGCGGGGTTTTTTTCAGCTTTCCGCCGCTGAACCACGAGTCGCCCCTGCGGCTGCTTTTTGAGCTGACCGACGGCGCCATCGCCGTCGAGTCGCGGCAGCTGGTGCTCGAAGCCGTCTGGCTGAAGAACCACATGGCGCAGACGGCGCGACTGGGCGATTTCGCGGCCGATTTCGGCCCCAGCACCGTGCGTGAACCCGCCGTGCTGCTGCTGGAAGAACGCGAATGCCCGACGGAGCTGCCGCTGCTGGGAACGCCGATCCGCGTTTTTCCCGACCACTTCGCCTTCCTGGATTCGGTGTTTTTCAAATTCCGCGCTCCGCCCGGGGTGCAGCGGCCCGGCCAGCTGGGGATCTTCAGGCTGAAGCGGGACGGAGGCTGGAAGTACCTGCCGACCACGCGCGAAAGTGGCAGCGGATTTTTCTCCTGCCGGGTTCTGAATGGGGGCACTTACGCCCTGCTGCGCGACGTTTTCCCCCCCGATATCGCCATGGACAAGCCCGGCGACCGCCATGCGCGAGGATTGCGCCGCCTGGTCGCGCGCATCCGTGACCGGGGCAAGGGGATTGCCGACGAATCCCTGGCGGTTTTCCTCAACGGCGCGCGCCAGGATGTCGAATTCGATCCCGATTGGGGCCATGTCCTCATCGATGATCCGGCCGGGTTGAAGAGAGGGGAAAACGCACTCCGGGTGCGGATCGCTGACCTGGCTGGGAATTGGGGCGAAAAAAACTTCCGTTTCTCGTTGAAATGAGTCCTGCCGGCTTGTTTTTTCGCCGCTGGCGCCAGGAATCCCTGCCATTCGCGGAGGAATGTGGAAATCTTCGCAGCCGGGCGCTTAGAACGTGATGGGGCCTGGGTTTCCTGGAAATGCATCGTTCCCGCCACCAAAGAATACCGATATGAAATGGAAATTCCTAAGACAATCGCAGGACAAAGATCTTCGGGGCACAGCAAAAGCTGGCTGCCCGGAAGGACGCTCAGAAAGGCAAAAGGAAAAAGTAAAAAATCACATCTATCCAAAATAACTTTAAAAACTCTTGGCTTGATCGGGCAAGTTGCCCTTCGTTCAC
>CAYXCX010000333.1:0-2032 GCA_964463405.1 uncultured Clostridia bacterium | reverse complement strand
GCAGATCATGAAGAACAGCTCGACCGCTACCAGCAACAGGCCGACGCTCATGCCCGAACGCAGCGGGATGCCCAAAGTGGCATAAGGCTTGCCCTTGAGCGCCGAAAAGGCGGTGCGGGAGTTGGCGACCGTGTTGATGCGGATGCCGAACCAGGCCACCGCGTAGGAACCCAGAATGCCCAGGATCGAGCAGGCCAGAATGATGAGGATCTCCAGCACCGGCTTGTGCTGGAGCGCGCCGAAGTAGTACCACATGCAGGCGCCGATCAGGAGCCAGAGGAAGGCCAGGAACTTGCCCTGCTGGAACAGGTAGGTCTTGCAGGTCTCCCAAATCACCTGCGAGACGTCACTCATGCTCGCGTGCACCGGCAGGGCCCGGGTCTGGTGGTACTGGACCAGCCCGAAGATCAGGCCGATGACGCAGACGCCCAAGCCGCCATACAACAGGGCCAGCCCGCCCACCGGCATCCCCAGGATGTCGAAACTGACGGCATGCAGGTCTGGCAAATTGATGTCCGCCTCCCCCGCCACCGCCCCGGTGACGGCCGTGAACGCCAGGATGCCCGCCCATGCCAAGACCCGCCGCGACCAGGTGCCCGCAACTCTCATGATACCGACCTCCAGAATGCTGGGGTTAACGTGGTGGACAAAACGCGCCGGATGATAGCTTCAGAGCCTGGCGGCGTCAATCGGTTTTCCCGGAAGAATTGCGGGCCCTCAGAAGCTCTGAAAAATCGCTCGCCAGGCGGACCGCCCCAGGGGTCCCGTCAACCCGGAGGTTGGCCGACTGGCCGGGCCGGCGCGGCGCCGGCCGAAAAGCACTACCCGATCGCCGCCTGGCGGCGGCGGAAGAATTTTTCCAGCTCGACGGCCCAGAACACCGTGGTGCCTGCCGCGATGCACAGGGCCAGGTCGGCGGCCGAGAGCGGGACGGTCTGGAAGACCCGCTGCAGGAAGGGCGCGTAGATCATGGCCAACTGCAGGAAGAAGGTCAGCGCCACCGCGCCCAGCAGGTGCGGGTTCGAGAACAGGCCGAGGGTGAAGAGCGACTGCTGGTGGGAACGGATGGCGAGCACGTGGGCCAGCTGGAGGAAGGTGACGATGGTGAAGACCAGGGTGCGGAAATGCCGGATCGCCTCGGGCTCGCCGAAGCCGCCGTTCCGGCCGGCGTCCCATCCGCCCGCGCCCAGGGAGACCGCGCACATCAGCAGCCCGACCCAGAGGATGTGCCAGCCCATCCCGCCGCCGAAGATGTTGTCCGTGGCCTGCCGCGGCCGGCGGCGCATGACGTCGCGCTCCGCGGGCTCGACGCTGAGCGCCAGGGCCGGCAGGCCGTCGGTGACCAGGTTCATCCACAGGATCTGGATCGGCAGCAACGGCAGCGGCATCCCGAAAAACGGCGCCAGCAGCATGACCCATAGTTCGCCCGAGTTCGTGCTCAGGAGATACTTGATGAATTTGAGGATGTTGTCGAAGATCACCCGGCCTTCCTTGACCGCCGCGACGATCGTGGCGAAGTTGTCGTCCTGCAGCACCATGTCCGCCGCCTCCTTGGTGACGTCGGTGCCGGTGATCCCCATGGCCACGCCGATATCCGCCTTGCGCAGCGCCGGGGCGTCGTTGACGCCGTCCCCCGTCATGGCGGCGACGTGCCCGCAGGCCTGCAGGGCCTCGACGATCCGCAGCTTGTGCTCCGGGGCCACGCGCGCGTAGACCGACACCTCCCCCACCCGCCGGCGCAGCTCGGCCTCCGGGAGGCGGTCGAGCTCGGCCCCCGTGAGCAGGGTGTCGCCGGAAGCGATGCCGAGCTGGCGGGCGATTTCCAGGGCCGTGAGGGGATGGTCGCCCGTGATCATCACCGGGCGAATCCCGGCGTCCCGGCAGGTCCGGACCGCGTCGCGGACCTCCTGCCGCGGCGGATCGATCATGCCCACCAGCCCAAGAAACACCAGCTCGCGCTCCGGGTCCGGCTGCGGCCCGTCGCCATCCTCCGGGCGGAAGGCAACCCCCAGCACGCGCATCCCGTTCCGGG
>CAYXCX010000332.1:1774-2034 GCA_964463405.1 uncultured Clostridia bacterium | reverse complement strand
CCGCCGTCGCTGGCCATGACCGTGGTCTTAGCCGTCTCGGTCTTGATGGTGGGCATGCCGTTGACCGGCTTGGAGAAGTCGGCGATGTCGTTCTTGATGTCCACCTGCATGATCACCGAGCCGCGGGCCGTGATCTGCGGCGTGATCTTCTTCCCGCAGATCTCGGCGATCGTCTCGGCGATCTCCAGGATCGTGGTGACCTTTCCCGAGGCGACGTTGAACATCCGGTAGTCGGCCTTCGGGTTCTCCACGGCGAGCAC
>CAYXCX010000332.1:0-1764 GCA_964463405.1 uncultured Clostridia bacterium | reverse complement strand
CGTGATGGTGGGGATCCCCAGCTGGGTGGTGATGGTATTGTTCTGGTTCGTCTGGATGGGGATCTTCTCGCCCTGGGTGATCTCGGCCGGCATGTTGTTCTGGGTAGTGGTGCGCGGCGAGGAGATGATGCGCGCCTTGCCCTTGGAGCTCAGGGCGCTCAGGGCCACGTCGAGGTTGAACGAGCCGGCGATGTTGCCCAGGGTGATCTTGGGGAAGAGGACGCTGTCGGCCGTGGGCACGTTGACCACGTAGCCCATGGGGTTGGTCCGGGACTCGATCACCCCGCCGATCTGCGCCGAGTTGGGGAAGATCAGGTTGGTCTGGTTGCCGTAGGAGGAGTTGGCCACGGCGTTGACCCCCCACTGGATGCCGAAGGTGTTCAGCGACTCGCTGGAGGTTTCGACGATGCGCGCCTCGATCTGCACCTGCGGGTTGGCCGCGTCCAGGGTGTCGATCAGGCCGTCGATGATCTTGATGCGCTCGGGGACTTCGGAGATGATCAGGGTGTTGGTGCGCTCGTCGATGACCAGCTCGCCGCGCGGGCTCATCTGCTTCTTGAGGATGGCCTGCACGTCGTTGACCTTGGCGAAGCTGAGCGTGCGGGTGGAAACCTCGAGGTTGCCCTCCATTTCGCGCGCCTCGCGCAGCTCCTGGCGGCGCTTGGCCTCCTGGGCCAGGTCCTCGACCCGGCCGATGCGCAGGATGTTGCCCTCCTGGATCATGTCCAGGCCGTTGACCTTGAGCATGATCTCCAGCGCCTGGTCCCAGGGCACCTGCACCAGTTCGCAGGTGAACTTGCCGGTCACATTGGGGTTGATGACCATGTTCAGCCCCGAGACCTTGGCGATGAACTTCAGGATGTTGCTGATGTCGGCGTTCTTGAACGAAAAGTCGTACGGTTCGCCAGAGTACTGCGGCCGGCCCTGGTCCACGGTCTGCTTCTGGTAGTTCAGGTCGATGAGCGGGGCTTCCTGGGTCGATGCGGCCTGGGCCGTGTCATCCTCGGCCTTGGATTTTTCGGGGCCGAAGAACTCGCGCGGCTTGGCGGCCGGAAGCGGCGCGGCCGCGGCGGCAACCGGCTCGGGGGCGGCGGCCAGCTTGACCTGGACTTCGCTCGCGGCCGGCAGCATGGGCGCCTGGGCGGCGGCCGGCGTCGGGGTCGGGGGCGCCGCCGGCGGCGCGGCGGGCGGCGCAACGGCGGCCAGCGGCTGGGCCGCGGCGGCGGCCTGGGGCGCGTCGAAGAACGCGACCTCGAGCAGGCTGCCCTTGGCCTGGACGGCGAAGTGCTTGAGGTAGTCCAGGTCGAAGACGACGCGGTAGACATCGGCGGAATTGTTGCCGCCGCGGATGGATTTGACGTTGCGCAGGTTGACGGTCTTGTTGATCCTGGGCGACTGGGCGTTCTTCAGGTCGATGGCCAGCCGCACCGGTTCCTGCTCGATGGGGATGACGCGGTACTCGGTTTCATTGGAGAGGGCCAGCTCGAAGCGGATGCGGCCCGGTTCCTGGCCGGCCAGGCGCACGTCGCGCAGGCTGACGCGGCCGGCAGGGGTGGGGCGGGCCGCGGCGACGGGCTCCAGCGCCGGCGCCCTCGGCGCCGCGGCGGCCAGGCCCTTGCGCACCGGAAATTCCAGGTACAGGCCGGTCTGGTTGGTGAAGACGCGGTAGTTGGCCTCGCCCTTGAGGAGGATCTCGACGTCGGCGTAGTCGGCGCCGGCCTGCACCTTGAGCCCCTGGACCACCGGCGAATCGAAGGCCATGAC
>CAYXCX010000331.1:0-2043 GCA_964463405.1 uncultured Clostridia bacterium | reverse complement strand
CCGAACTGAGGGTGTTGGCCACCACCAGGCGGTTGCGCGCCTCGTCCAGGCGCACCAGCAGGGGCCCGGCGGCGTTGACGTCCAGCCCCAGCGTCGCCGCCAGGTCGATCTTGCGCACCGTTGGCGACGCCGGCGAGGCCGGGGCAAGGAGAACCAGGGACAGCAGGACGGCGGGCAGGCGCATCGCTCCTCCTTGCGCATCCGGCCCGGGCCGGAGGCGCCAGAATGGTAGCCCCGCTCCGCAGGCGAGTCAAGGGCGGGCCGCCTTGCCAGCGAGGGGCCGTTCGGCTATCATGGCCCCGGGAGGCGCATGGCCGGCGAAAAAAAGGAAAGGCTCGACGAGACGCTGCTGCGGCGGGGGCTGGCCCCGGACCTGAAGAAGGCCCGGGCCCTGGTCATGGCCGGCGACGTTTGGGTCGACGGCCGCAAGGCCGACAAGGCGGACGCCAAGGTGGCCGCCGGCCAGGCGGTCGGGATCAGGGCCAGGAGCCCGTTCGTGTCGCGCGGGGCGCTGAAGATCGCCGCCGCCGTGGAAGCGCTGGCCATCCGCCCGGCCGGAATGAAGATTCTCGACCTCGGCATCTCCACCGGCGGTTTCAGCGACTTTTTCCTGCAACGGGGCGCCGCCCAGGTCCTCGGCGTCGACGTGACCGTCTCCCAGGTCGACGGCAGGCTGCGCCGCGATCCGCGGCTGCGGCTGCTGGAAAAGAACGCCCGCTTCCTGGCCCGCGCGGACGTGCCCTTCGAGCCCGACCTGGTCGTGATGGACCTGTCCTTTATTTCCATCACGGCCGTGCTGCCGGTTCTACGCCCCTTCGCCCGGGCCCGCATCCTGGCCCTGGTCAAGCCCCAGTTCGCGGCGCCACGGGGACGGGTCGGCCGGGGAGGGGTTGTCCGCGACGCCGGCGCCCGGCGGGAGGTGCTGCTGGGCCTCAAGCGCCGGATCGAGCAGCTCGATTTCGCCGTCCTGGGCTGGTGCCCGGCCGGAGTGCGGGGCCGCCGGGGAAACCAGGAATACTTTTTTCTCCTGGGGCAGGGGAAAACATTTTCCATTGATGATAAAATGATCGCCGATGGCGAAACCGTATAAGCGAGCCGTGATCGTCGCCAAGCCGCATGCCGACGTGGTCCTGCACCTGCGCCAGGCCATGGCCGTCCTCTCCAAGCGCGGAGTCGTCCCGGTGCTGGAGGAGACCGCCGCCGGGCTGCTGTCGGCCCCGGGCGGCTGCCGGCGCGAGGACGTGGCCCGGGTGGCCGACCTGATCGTCGTGCTGGGAGGCGACGGGACGTTCCTCTCCATCGCCCGCCAGGCGGTGGAGGCTCAGGTGCCGGTGGCTGGCTTCAACCTCGGCACCCTCGGGTTCCTCACCGCCATGAAGAAGGAGGCGCTGGAGGAGGGATTGGGGCAGATCCTCGACGGCCGCGCCGTCCTGACCTGGCGCAAGCTCCTGCAGGTCGACTTCAAGGGAACGGCCTACGCGGCCCTGAATGACGTGGTGGTCAACAAGGGGACCATCGCCCGCATCGTCAAGCTGCTGCTGACCATCGACGGAGGCACCCTGGCCGAGATCAAGGGCGACGGCGTCATCCTCGCCACTCCCACCGGCTCCACCGCCTATTCGCTTTCGGCCGGCGGCCCCATCGTCAGCCCCGACGTCAACGGCATCGTCATCACCCCCATCTGCCCGCACTCGCTGACGTTCCGCCCCCTGGTCGTGCCCGACGGCGCCGCGATCGGCATGCGCCTGCTGACTCCGCACATGGACACCTTCGTGACCATCGACGGCCAGACGGCCCTGCCCTTCGACTTCGGCGAGGAGATCGGCGTCCGCGTCTATCCCAAACAGCTGCCCATGCTGGCCGCAACGGGGCCGGATTATTACCGGCTGCTGAACGAGAAGCTCAACTGGGGATTGTAGCTAAACTAAGGCAGTAACTTGGAGAGCTTCAAGGTTCCACGTACCACGTGCCACGCTGGCGGCCCTGGCAAGGGCGCCGTCCCCGAGGGGTATCAACCCCGAGTGGGATTCCACGTTAGCGAGC
>CAYXCX010000330.1:1857-2064 GCA_964463405.1 uncultured Clostridia bacterium | reverse complement strand
TACCATCTCGTGCAGCAGGCGATCCATGCCGCCCTGGGCGGCAGGCTCCGCCCCGAGGCGACGGCGACCCCCGTTTCGACCGGCGTGGCGCTTGCGGGCGCCATGCCGGTCATGACCACCGCGGCGCCGATGGACGGGAGCTCAAGATTATTGGTTGCGGAACCAGCCACCGAGGGGGAGGATTTCCGCGTCCTGGGCCAGTACCAC
>CAYXCX010000330.1:556-1847 GCA_964463405.1 uncultured Clostridia bacterium | reverse complement strand
GGCGAGCTGCTGATCATCGACCAGCACAATGCCCGCGAGCGCATCCTGTTCGAGCGGCTGCAGGCCGGCTTCCAAGCCGGCGCCGTTCCCTCCGCCCAGGCCCTGTTCCCCCTGCTGCTGGAACTGACCCCGGCCGAGGGAGCGGCTCTCGACGAGGGGAAAATGGAGGAATTGCGCCGCGCTGGCTTCGACCTGCGCCGGCTGAGCGGCTCAACGGTGGAGATCAAGGCCTTTCCCCAGTTCCTCGGCGAAGGGCGCATCCGCGACAACCTGCGCGCCGCCCTGCGCGAGACGCTCCCCGAGGGCGGCGAGCCTGCGGGAGTGGAGCGCCTTCTGGCCTCGCTGGCCTGCCACGACGCCGTGAAGGTCAACCAACGCCTCCATCCCGAGGAGATGCGCTCCCTGGTGCGCGACCTTTTTGCCTGCGCCAATCCCCAGCTCTGCCCCCACCGCCGGCCGATCGTCGCCACGCTGACCCTGGACGGGATCGAGAAGCTCCTCAAGCGGCGCTGAGCCGGCGTGAAGCGGGGGATGAGCGGCGACAGGGACCGGAGGGACCGCCGGGTCCGGGGGCTGCTGCGCTGGTTCGCCGCCAATGCCCGCGACCTGCCCTGGCGCCGGCGGCGCAGCCTGTACTCGATTTGGGTTTCGGAGATCATGCTGCAGCAGACGCGCGCGGAAACAGTGGTCCCGTACTTCCGCCGCTTCCTGCGCCGCTTCCCCAGCCCCGGGCGCCTGGCCGCGGCGCCGCTGCAGGAGGTGCTCAAGGCGTGGGAGGGGCTGGGTTATTATGCGCGCGCCCGCAACCTGTGGCGCGCCGCCCAAGCCGTCGTGGCCCGGCACCGGGGCCGCGTCCCCGGTCAATACCGGGAGTTCCGCTCGCTGCCTGGAGTGGGGGAGTACACCGCCGCCGCCGTACTCAGCATCGGCGCCGGCCTGGCCCTGCCCGCGGTCGACGGCAACGTCCTGCGCGTGGTCAGCCGCTGGCAGGGGATCGACTCCGACATCCGCCTGCCGGCTGCAAAAACCAAAGTGCGTTCTTTTTTAAGCGGCATTATTCCTGAAATCGATCCGGGCCGCTTCAACGAAGCCATGATGGAGCTGGGAGCGCTGGTCTGCCTGGCGAAAAATCCACTGTGCCGGCAATGCCCGCTGCGCCCCGGCTGTTTCGCCCATTGCCATGGCCAAACCGCTTCGCTGCCCGTGAAAAGCAGGGAAAAACCGGTGCCGGAATATGAGGTCGCCCTGGGCGGCGTCGACGTAGCTGCGCTTGAAGCCTTCGGCGGCGTCG
>CAYXCX010000330.1:0-546 GCA_964463405.1 uncultured Clostridia bacterium | reverse complement strand
ATCGTCCGCGCCGGCAGGGTCTTCATCCAGCTCCGCCCCGGCGAGGGCCACCTGGGCGGCCTGTGGGAGCTCCCCGGCGGCAAGTGCCGGGCAGGGGAGGCCCCCGAGGATGCGGCCGTCCGCGAGTGCCGCGAGGAACTCGGAGCGGAGGTGGAGGCCTTGCGCGAGCTCGCGGTCGTGCGCCACGCCTATTCTCACTTCAAAGTCCGCCTGCACCTGTTTGCCTGCCGGCTGCAATCGGGCCGGATGCGCGCCGGCAGCACCCGGGCCTGGGTCAGGGCCGAGGAACTCGCCAACTATCCTTTGCCGGCGGCGAACCACAAGTTCATGAAGGAACTGATTCATTTCATGAATGGCAATCGGCGCAAGGCGTAGGGCGCACGGTTCGGGGAAAACCAGGGGAGAGATCCCCATGATTGGCTTTTCCCTGCGCCTTGCACCCTGCGCCCTATGCCGAGCGCCTTGCTTTCGTGTTTTGACAACCAGCGGGCTCTATGCTACCATTTCACTTCCGCTTGGCGCATCAGCCGGTCAATCTCCAATATA
>CAYXCX010000329.1:0-2108 GCA_964463405.1 uncultured Clostridia bacterium | reverse complement strand
TATACGGTCAACGACATATATCGTTTGAGATTATCGCGCACGAAGGGCTAGTGCATTATTATGCGGTTGTCCCGACGGTGCTCGTGGATGTTATTCGACAGGCAGTTGCGGCTGCATATCCGTCAGCGCGTCTTGAGGAAGTCAAGGAAACGAATATCTTTAGTAAGGTGGGGAAGATGAGTGGAACTATCGGTGGGGAGTTTACGCTTAAAAAATCTTTTATTTACCCTATTGCTACCTATCAAGAGTCAAAACGCGATGCTTCTCGAGCACTTCTCAATGCATTATCGGCAGCGAGCAAGGAAGATGGCATAGGGGTGCAATTTTTGCTACGTCCAGCGTACGAAGGATGGGCGAAGACGTCAGAGTCGCACATCGAAGGCATGAAAAAAGGCAAAAGTAAGAATAAGAAGCCAGAAAGGCGAGACGAGCGAAAAGCAGGGAAAAGAGCGAGGGACAGAAGGAGGAGGGGCATGACGGATGTCGAGCGCGAGCTGGAGGCGGTGCGGGGGCGGCTGGAGCGGATCGAAGCCCAGCTCCTATTCCTGTTCCGGAGGCTGGGAGTCACCACTCAAAACGCCCCGGCTGCGAAGGCGTCGCCGGTTGTCGTCGACCTTCTGAGCCGGGGAGACAAGAAGGGCGCCATGCGCGCCTTCATGGAGGAAACGGGCGCCAGCCTGAAGGATGCCAAGAATTTTGTTGAGGCGCTCGTGGCCGGTCCAGGAGAATAGCCGATGGCACAGTGGTATGAGCAGCTGTTCGCCGATTATGCGCAGCGGTACGACCGCGAGCCCTATACGCGCGGCACCAGCGGAGAGTGCGATTTCATCGAGAGGGAGATCGGCGGCGACAAAAGCAAGCGCATCCTGGACATTGGCTGCGGCACCGGGCGCCACTCCGTCGAACTGGCGCGGCGCGGTTACGGGGTGGTCGGAGTGGACCTGTCGGAGGCGCAATTGCGGCGGGCCCGGGAAAAGGCGGCCGCCGCCGGAGTCGGCGCAGAATTCCGCCGCTGCGACGCCAGAGAACTGCCTTTCGCCGCCGAGTTCGAGCTGGCCATCATGCTCTGCGAGGGCGCCTTCCCGCTGATGGAGACCGATGAGATGAACTTCGCCATCCTGCAGGGAACGGCGCGGGCGCTGAAGCCGGGCGGGAAATTCATCTTTACCACCCTCAACGGCCTCTTTCCCCTGTTCCATTCAGTGAAGGACTTCCTGGAGCGGGAAAAGGGGGAGAGCGGCGTCGCCTGCCGCGAGAGCTCCTTCGACCTGATGACCTTCCGCGATCGCAGCGTCACGGTTGTAGAAGACGATTCGGGCAGGCGGATGGAGCTGCGCTGTGACGAGCGCTACTATGTGCCCAGCGAAATCTCCTGGCTGCTGAAGTCGCTGGGCTTCCGCAACATCGGCATCTGCGGCGCCCGCCTGGGCGCTTTCAGCCGCCAGGACAAGTTGACCACCGAAGACTTCGAGATGCTGGTCGTGGCCGAACTGCCGCCGGCGTCTTCCAGTTAAGGGAGTTGCCGGAGAGTGAACGGACTCAGACCGCCTCGATGGTCGACGGTGGCTTGGAAGCGATGTTGTAGGTGACCGAGACCACTTCCGGCGCCCGCTCCAAAATGGCGGCGGCGAGCCGCTCCAGGACATCATAGGGCAGGCGCGTCGGCGTCGCTTCGCGGGCGTCGAGGCTGTCCCAGCAGCGCACCTCGACCTGCTGGCCGAACTGGCGCCTGCCGCCGCGCATGCCGGTGACCCGGTCCTGGTGCAGGATGGCCAGGTACTGGAAGGCGTGGGTGCCGGCCAGGATTTCCTCGACCGCGGCCGTCGCCCGGCGGGCGATTTCCACCCGTTCGCGCGTGGCCTCGCCGATCACCCGCGCCGCCAGCGCCGGGCCGGGGAAGGGGATGCGGGCGAACAGCTCTTCGGGCAGGCCCAGGGCGCGGCCGAGCTTGCGCACGCCGTCCTTGCGCAGCCGCAGCAGCGGCTCCAGGATCGCGTAGCCGAAGGCCGCCTGCGGGTCGATGCCCAGCTGGGCGAAGACGTTGTGCTGGCGCTTGATGCCGGCGACCGTCTCGTCGACGTCGGTCAGGATCGTCCCCTGCAGGAGAT
>CAYXCX010000328.1:0-2133 GCA_964463405.1 uncultured Clostridia bacterium | reverse complement strand
CACCCGCCCCTCCGTTTCCCAGCGGGTGGCGCCCAGGGCGTAGGAGGCTTCCAGGAGCTCGCGCGGCACCAGGCGGATCACCTCGTCCATCGAGCGGGCCAGCATGGGCAGGATCAGCAGGGCGATGGCGATGATGCCTCCCAGCAGCGAGGCGCGCAGGCCGAAGAAGACCATGATGGCGAAGCCGAAGGCGCCGAAGACGATGGAAGGGACGCCGTTGAGCACGTCCAGGGCGAAGCGGCAGGCGGCGACGAAGCGCGAGCCCGGGCACGCGTAGACGTTCAGGTACAGGGCCACCGGCAGGCCGAACAGGATGGCCAGCAAGGCGGCGCCGCCGGCCAGGTAGAGCGAGCCGAGGATGGCGTTGAGCACGCCGCCGCCCTTGCCCAGGTAATAGCCGCCCTGCGGGGTCTTGAAGACCATGTCCAGGCTCATGTAGGGCAGCCCCTTGGCCAGGACGGTCAGCAGGATCAGCAGCAGGCAGGAGACGATCGCCGCCGTGGCCAGGATCATCAGCGCCTGGAAGGCCTTCTCCTCGACGAAGCGCCGCTCCAGGGCCATCAGCGCAGGCTCCTCTCCACCCGGGCCAGGACGGCCCGCGAGGCGACGTGGAACAGCAGCACCACCAGCATCAGGATCAGCGCCGCCAGCATGAGCGCCGAGTCGTAGAGGGGTACCGAGAGCATCTCGCCATAGTTGTTGGCGATGAGCGCCGGCAGCGGATAGGCCGGGTCCAGCAGCGAGCGGGGCACCTTGGGCACATTGCCCACCACCATCAGCACCGCCATGGTTTCGCCGAAGGCGCGGGCGACGCCGAGCACGACCGCCGCCGCCACTCCGGGAAGGGCCTTGCGCAGCACCACCCGCTTGACCGTCTGCCAGCGGGTGGCGCCCAGCGCCAGCGAGGCCTCGCGCATTTCGACCGGAACCGCGCGCAGGACCTCCAGGGTGACGTGAATGATGACCGGGAAAACCATGATGGCCAGGACCACTCCCCCGGCCAGCACGCTGTAGCCGGTGGAAAACACGCCGAAGGCGGGCGCCACTTTTTTTTGGATCAGCGGGACGACGGCCAGCATGCCCCAGACCCCGAACACCACCGAGGGGATGCCGGCCAGGATGTCGATCAGCGGCTTGATCCACTCGCGCACGCGCGAGGGGGCGTACTCGGAAAGGAATATCGCGCATAGCAGGCACAGGGGCACGGCGATGACCATGGCCACGCCGGTGACCCACAGGGTGCCCATGATGAAGGGCAGAAAGCCGAATTGACCGCGGAAAGGGCGCCATTTGCTGGAAAAGAGAAGGTCGCCCAGCGGCTGGCTGGACAGGACCGGGCGCGATTTCAGGTACAGGCCGGCGATCATCAGCAGCACGAGCAGGACCGCCAGGACCGTCAGGACGAGCATTGCCCTGGCGGCAAGCAAATCCTTTGTCTTTCTGGAAACGATCGCTTTCCCGAAAATAGCCATACTCTAATTGTACTACATTTGTATTAAAAAATCAACCGCGCGCCCGGGAAACTTAAAAATATCCCAGGTTTTTCAGCCTTTGCTTGATGGCCTCGATTTCGTCCTTGGAAAGGTCCTTTTCTGCCTCCGCCTCCCCGCGCTTCAGCGCCACCAGGTCGCGCAGCACGTAGACCACGAACTCGTTGACGCTGCGGAAGCCGCTTCCCTGGATCACCGTCTTGAGCTTTTCATACAGGGGGCGCGGGATTTTCAAAGTAACCCGATCGTTTTCCATCTGGAAAAGTATAGATGATTACGGAATTACTGTCAAACGAACTTGAGTGACACGTAACAAGTGACGAGCAACAAGGGAAGAAAACCGCAATGGCTCAAACTCTTGTTCCTCCTTGTCACTTGTCACGCGTCACTCGTCACTTTGATCGGTGCTTAGCGATAATTCTCGGGCTTATCCAGGAAGTTCACGAGCTTTTTCGATTTCTTCTTGAGCTTGCGCAGCGCCTTGGCCTCGATCTGGCGGATGCGCTCGCGGGTGACCTGGAACTCCTGCCCCACTTCCTCCAGGGTGTGCTCGTTGCCGTCGTTGAGGCCGAAGCGCATCTGGATGACCCGCGCCTCGCGCTCGGTCAGGGTGGAGAGGATCGACTCCAGCTGCTCCTTGAGG
>CAYXCX010000327.1:0-2154 GCA_964463405.1 uncultured Clostridia bacterium | reverse complement strand
TCTGCGACAGCGACAAGAAGGCCCTGGACGGGACGTATTACCGCGACTGGTGACGACCGGGGACCTGCGGGCGGCGCCCCTGCCTTCCGCCGCGGGCCAGCGGCCAGGTTTGCTCCCGGATCCCATTTGTACTATAATCGTGGCGTTTTTTGGCAAAAAATCAAGGAAAGCATGAACGAAATCCTGGATCGCGTGCACGTCGTCCTGGTTGAGCCCAAGGGGGCCGGCAACATCGGCTCGGTGGTCCGCGCCATGAAAAACATGGGCCTGGCGCGCCTGCGCCTAGTCAATCCCGTTCCCTTCCGCGACGAGGCCGAACAAAAAAAGATGGGCTACCGCTCGCAGGAGATCATCGAGGCCGCCCGCGAGTATCCGACCCTGTCGGCGGCCCTGCAGGGGATCTCGCGTGTCTACCTGGCCACGGCCAAGGCCGGCAAGTGGAAGCGCGACTTTCTCTCGCCCGAGCAGGCCGCCGCCCAGGTCGCCGCCTCGGCTCCCGGAGAAAGGGTGGCCCTGGTTTTCGGCCGCGAGGACAAGGGCGTGAATACCGACGAGAGCCAGCTGGCCAACTACTTCATCCGCGTCCCCATGGCCGGCACCTACCCCTCGCTCAACCTCTCGCAGGCGGTGATGGTGGTCGTCTATGAGCTGTTCAAGGCGGTCCAGGCCGGGGGGCGCGGCCCCGAGCTGCCGCGCATGGCCGACAAGCGCGCCTTCGAGCGCATCATCGACAACATCTGGGACCTGATGAAGGGGCTGGAGGTGCGCGAGCCCGAAAACGGCCTGTTCCACCGCTCGCTCAAGCGCGCCCTCAGCCGCACCCGCTGGACCGCGGCCGACGTGGCCGTCTTTGACCGCTTCTGCAAGCAGGTGCGCTGGTACAAGGAGGCCCGCTGCCCGGCCAAATCTGCGGGGGAGGCCGAATGAGATTCTACAACACCCTGACCCGGCGCGTGGAGGAGTTCCGTCCCATCGAGGCGGGCAAGGTCGGCCTGTACACCTGCGGCCCCACCGTCTACGACTTTCCGCACGTGGGCAACTACCGTTCCTACCTGTTCGAGGACCTGGTCAAGCGCTTCCTGATGTTCCGCGGCTACCGCGTCACCCACGTGATGAACATCACCGACATCGACGACAAGACCATCCGCAAGGCCAACGAGCTGGGCGTGCCCCTGGCCGAGGTGACGCAACAATACATCGACGCCTTTCACGCCGACCTGCGCACCCTGAACGCGCTGCCCGCCGACGTCTACCCGCGGGCCACCGAACATATCCCCGAGATGCAGGCCCTGGTCGCCGCGCTGCTGGAGAAGGGCTTCGCCTACGAGAAGGACGGCTCGGTCTACTTCAGCATCGCCCGCTTCGCCGACTACGGCCGCCTGGCCAACCTGGACCAGGGAAACCTGAAGGCCGGGGCCGCCGCGGCCAAGGCCGCGGACGCCGACGAGTACGAAAAGGAGGCGGTCCAGGATTTCGTCCTCTGGAAGGGCAAGAAGCCGGGCGAGCCCTCCTGGCCAGCGCCGTTCGGCGCGGGGCGGCCGGGCTGGCACGTCGAGTGCTCGGCCATGAGCATGAAGTACCTGGGGCCCCATTTTGACCTGCACATGGGGGGGGTGGACAACATCTTTCCCCACCACGAGAACGAGATCGCCCAGTCGCAGTGCGCCAACGGCGTGACCTTCGTCAATTACTGGCTCCATTGCCAGCACCTGATCGTCGACGGCATGAAGATGTCCAAGTCGCTGGGCAACTTCTACACCCTGGGCGACCTGCTGGGGCGCGGCGCCGACCCCATGGCCGTCCGCTACCTGCTGCTTTCCGCCCATTACCGCAAGCTGCTCAATTTCACCCTGGAGGGGCTGGACATGGCCGCCCAGGCGCTGCAGCGGGTCAAAAATTTCCTGTTCTCCCTGCGCCAGGTCGAAAGCGAAGGGGCGGCCGACGCCGAACTGGCCGCCGCGGTCGACGCCGCGCTGGCGGCCTTTGCCGCCGCCCTGGACGACGACTTCAACGTTTCCGAGGCGCTGGCGGCCATGTTCGCCCTGATCGCCCGGGTCAACCCGCGGCTGAACGCCCTGACGCGCGCCGACGCCGCCGCCGTGCTGGCCGGCATGGAGCGCATCGACTCGGTGCTGGGCGTGATGGGCCGGGCCG
>CAYXCX010000326.1:0-2168 GCA_964463405.1 uncultured Clostridia bacterium | reverse complement strand
TGTTTTTCGTTACGCATTACGCCTAATTTTTCAATTTAGCCTTTGGCTGATATTGGTCACGGGTCATGAAAGATCGTTGAGTGCGGTTACGGGTCACGCGTCACGCGTCACGCGTTACGATAGGTCGATTTTTTCTATTGTGCTCCGCGAAAAAATGGAATATAATGCCCTATCCTGGCAATGCAAATCACCGAATACAATCCTGGCGGCCCGACGTCCAGCAAATCGCTACCCGTATCGGCGGCCGACGCGGACGCCCGCGAGGCCCTGCTGCTGGAGGCGCTGCCGGCCATTTTCCACAAGCTGAAGAACAAGTTGACCCCCATCCTGGGCTTCACCCAGATCCTCAAGGCCCGCGGCGCCGACGACTTCGCCCGCGAGCGGCTGGAGCGGATCGAGCGCAACGCCAGCGACCTGGCCGGGAACCTGAACGCCCTCAAGGAATTCAGTTGCCGCCGGGCCGCTCCCCTGCGCCCGGCCGCCCTGGACCGGCTGCTGGCGGAGATGGGCGACTCCTGGCAGGCCCTGGCCGACGCCGCCCAGTCGCGGGTGGTCGTGCAGGCCGAGAGCGGCCTGCCCGAGCTGCCCCTGGACCGGGCCAAGGTGCGCGTGCTGCTCCTGGAGCTGGCCAGCAACGCCGCCCGGGCGCTGCGCGGCACGCCGCCGCCCGAGCGCGAGATCCGCGTCTCCCTGCGCCGCTGCGGCGGGGCGCTGCGCTTGGCCGTGCGCGACAACGGCCGCGGCATGACCGCCGAGGAGCAGGATCTGGCCTGGAACCCCTTCTGCGCCGGCCCGGACGGCGGCGCCGGCCTGGGGCTGGTCCTGTGCGAGGCGGCCATCGCCGGCCACGGCGCCTCGCGCACGCTCGCCTCGGTTCCGGGGGAGTTCAGCGAGTTCGGCGTCGATTTTCCCCTGGCCGCCGCGCCGGGCGCCGGCCCGCAGAAGGCAAATTCCATTTTGGACAATCCAAAGGAGGCATCATGAAGAATAAATTCGTGTATTTTTTCTCGAAGAAACACAGCGACGGCAACAAGGAGATGAAGAACCTGCTGGGCGGCAAGGGCGCCGGCCTGGCCGAGATGGCCAGCATCGGCCTGCCCGTGCCGGCCGGATTCACCATCACCACCGAAGTCTGCGACCTCTACTATAAAAACGGCAAGCGCTATCCCGCCGGCCTGGACCGGGAAGTGGACGACAACATGCGCCGGCTGGAAAAGGAAGTGGGCAAAAAATTCGGCGATCCCGCCGACCCGCTGCTGGTCTCGGTGCGCTCGGGCGCTCCCCTCTCCATGCCCGGCATGATGGAGACCATCCTCAACCTGGGCCTGAACGACCGCTCGGTCGAGGGGCTGGCCGCCAAGACCGGCAACCGCCGCTTCGCCCTCGACGCCTACCGCCGCTTCATCATGATGTACGGCTCCACGGCCAAGGGCATCGACCGCGAGGAGTTCAGCCACGCCTTCGAGATGGTCAAGAGCGGCCGCACCCGGGCGCGGCTGAACCTGCCCCTGCACCAGAAGGTCAACGACACCGACGTCAACGAGAGCGAGCTCCAGGAAGTGGTGGCGCAGTTCAAGGCCATCTACAGGAGCCGCATCGGCCGCGACTTCCCGCAGGAGCCCCGGGAGCAGCTGTGGGGCTCGGTCGACGCCGTCTTCGGCTCCTGGATGGCCGAGAAGGCGGTCACCTACCGCCGGGTGGAGAAGATCCAGGGGGTGGTGGGCACCGCTGTCAACGTGCAGCAGATGGTCTTCGGCAACATGGGCCCGGCCAGCGGCACCGGCGTCTGCTTCACCCGCGACCCCAACAGCGGCGAGAACGTCTTCTACGGCGACTACCTGGTCAACGCCCAGGGCGAGGACGTGGTGGCCGGCATCCGCACCCCGATCAAGCTCTCCGAGTTCGAGAAGGCCGACCCCAAGTCCTACCGCCAGCTGGTCGACGTGCGCCGCACCCTGGAGCGGCACTTCAAGGATATGCAGGACCTGGAGTTCACCGTGGAGGAGGGGCGCCTGTACATGCTGCAGTGCCGCACCGGCAAGCGCTCGCCGGCGGCCGCCTTCCACATCGCCGTCGACATGGTCAACGAGGGGCTGATCCGCCGCGAGGACGCCATCCTGCGCATCAAGGACAAGGACATCGAAGGCATCTTCTACCCGGTCATCGAC
>CAYXCX010000325.1:0-2170 GCA_964463405.1 uncultured Clostridia bacterium | reverse complement strand
CAAGGCCAAGTCAACCGTAGGCCTGCCGGACGCGTCTGCTGGCCGGGCGGGCGAGGCGCTGCGGAAGAAGCCCAGAACGCGCTAGTCCTGGATGGCCGCCTGGGCGCGGATCAGGTCATGGAGGGTGACGATGCCGCGCACCGCCTTGGTCTGGCGGTCGACGACGACCAGCACCCAGGCCGAGGACTCGAGAAACTTCTTGCCGATGTCGCGCACCGTGTGCTCGGGATGGCAGAAGGCGGCCTTCAGGACCCCGGGCGGGGCTCCGTCCTGCAGCGCCTTCTGCAGCGCCTCGCGGGTCACGACGCCGCTGACCCGGCCCTTTTCCAGCAGCGGGAAGCTGGCGAAGGGATACTGCTCCAGTTTGCGGCGCACCTCGTCGGCGGCCAGGCTCTCCAGCATGACCGGGGAGGGGTTGGCGATGGCCGCCACCGGCAGGTTTTGCCAGCCCTGCAGGTCGACGGGCGGATGGATCTTGTGCAGCTCGTGGCCGTCCTGCACCAGCAGGGCGTCGTAAAAGTTGAGCCTGCCGGCGGCGCGCGCCGTAGCCTGGCTGATGAGGGTGCCCAGCAGCAGGCCGGGCACCAGGGTGAACTGGTGGGTCATTTCAAAGACGATCAGCATCGAGGTCAGGGGGGCGCGGACCACCGCGCCCAGGCAGGCGCTCATGCCCACGACGGCCAGCACGATCTGGTCGGCGGCGGTGATGGGAATCCACAGGCGCGCCAGGCCGCCGAGAAAGCACCCGGCCATGCCGCCGATGAAGAGCGTGGGGGCGAAGATGCCGCCGCAGCCGCCGAAGCCGTAGCCGACGGCCGTGGCCAGAAGCTTGGCCAGGACCAGGATCCCGGCGGCCTTCCAGCCGAAGCCGCCGGCCAGGGCGCCGGACAGGTCCTCGTAGCCGAGGCCAAAGACGCCGATCTTGCCGACGGCCAGGAACACCGCGGCGCCGATGACCCAGGTCAGCAGCCCGCCCAGCACCGGCAGCAGCCAGGCCGGCACGCGCTTTTGCCGGCGCAGGCGCCGCCGCCAGCCCAGCGCGGCGCGCTGGAAGGCCATGCCGGCCAGGGCGGCCGCCAGGGCGACCACGGGGACGAGCAGGTAGTGGAGCCAGGAGACGTTCTCGATTGGCGGCAGGACGAACGCCGGCTGGCGGCCGATGAGAGCATAGACCACGAAGGCGCCGATCACCGAGGAAAGGACGACGCGGCCGAGGTAGCGGTTGTTTAGGTCACCGACGATCTCCTCGATCACGAAGGCGATGGCGGCCAGCGGGGCGTTGAAGGCGGCCGCCAGTCCGGCCGCGGCGCCGACAACCGCGGCCGGCCGCCGCCCGCGCGCCGGCGTGCCGAACAGGGCGTCGGCGTTGGCGGCCACGCCGCTGCCGATGAACACCGAGGGCCCCTCGCGGCCCAGGCTGTTGCCGCCGCCGATGCTCAGCGCCCCGGCCAGGAACTTCACGGCCACGGTGCGCAAGCGGATGTTGCCGAGTTCCTTCCAGTAGGCCGCCTTCACCTGGGGAATGCCGCTGCCCGCGGCCTCGGGGCTGAGCACGTTCAGCAGCAGCCCGACCAGGGCCGAGGTGACCAGGATGGTGACCAGGCTGGAGAGCAGGAAGGCGGGCGTCGTTCCCGCGGCAAAACTCAGGAACGTCCGCTGATAGATGAAGTGGATCGACCACATGAACAGAACCGAGGAGAGGCCGGCCAGCAGGCCGAGGGCGCCGGCCTGCAGGGCGACGTTGACGTTGCCGGGAACTGCAGCGGTGGAAAGCCGGCGGACGAGCTTCTGACAGGTTTCTTGCAACGGCCCCGCCCTTGCCCGCAACGCCCCGCCGGAAACGGAGCGCCGCGGATGCGATTTTAAGAGCGAATTATAGCCGAAAGCCGGCGGCCGGGCAAGGCCGGGCACTTGACCCAGGCTCCTTTTCATCCTATAATAAGGCGCCTGGGCGATTAACTCAGCGGCTAGAGTATTACCTTCACACGGTAGGAGTCGCAGGTTCGAATCCTGCATCGCCCATTGTTTCAACCATGAAGCCATCGCCGCATCGCGCCAGCCGGGCCGCGGATCCGCTCTTCCCGCCCCCATCCCTCCCCATCCCGAGGTGAACCCGCCATGAAGAAAGTCATCCTGGCCCACCGCTACAGCGACGAGGCCATCGAGCGCC
>CAYXCX010000324.1:0-2184 GCA_964463405.1 uncultured Clostridia bacterium | reverse complement strand
GAATGGCGTTCGTTCTTCGCCCAGCACAAGCCGGGGACGGCCGTCGAAGTGACGGTGCGCAAGGTCAACGAGGCCGGCCTGGCCGTCGAGGTCACGCGCAGCATCGAGGGCTTCATCCGCATCGGCGACATCGACGAGGAAAAGATCAGCGCCCAGGAATTGGAGCAGCGCTTCAAGCCCGGCGACAAGATCGAGGCGCTGATCTCGCGCGTCGAGCTCGAGCGCAAGAAAGTCTACCTCAGCCTGCGGGCGCTGACCAAGGCCCGCGAGCGCGAGGAGCTGCAGAAATACATGAAGGCCGAGGACGATTCGGTCACGACCTTCGGCGACCTGCTGCAGAACGAGCTGGACAAGAAAAAATGACGGCACGGATGGGCCGGCGCGCATGAAATTCCTGTCCGCGCCCTGGCGCTGGAAGTTCATCTCCGGCCAGCACGACGGCGGCTGCGTTTTCTGCCGGGCGCTGGCCGCCGGCGACGATGCGCTGGTCTGCCACCACGGCCGAAATTTCTTCGTCCTGCTCAACCGCTACCCGTACAGCTCGGGCCACCTGATGGTCGCCCCGCGCGCCCACCTGGCCTCGCCCGAGGAGATGGCCGCCGCCGACCTGGGCGAAATGTGGGAACTGGCCCAGCGCTCGCTCGGCGTCCTGCGCCAACGCTTCCGCCCCGACGGCTTCAACATCGGCATGAACCTGGGCCGGGCGGCCGGCGCCGGCTTCCCGGGCCACTTCCACCTGCACGTCGTGCCGCGCTGGCAGGGCGACGCCAACTTCATGGCCGTCACCGGCGGCACCAAGGTCGTCTCCTACGACCTGGAGGCCGTTTGCGCCGCCGTGCGCGACGGCTTCGCCAGATGAGGAAACGCCTCCCCTGGCTGCTGCTGCTGCTGCCGGCCCTGGCCTGGCTCCTGCTGCCGCGCCGCGCCGTTCCCCGGCACGTCTTTCTGATCACCCTGGACACGATGCGCGCCGACGCCGTCGACTACGCTCCGGGGGGAGCGACGCCGAACCTGGCCGCCCTGGCCGCCGCCGGCGTGCGCTTCGACAACGCCTACAGCGTCATCCCGATCACTACCCCCAGCCACGCCGCCATGTTCTACTCGCAGCCGCCCCACGTGCTGAAGCTCTACAACAACGGCCAGGCGCGCCCCCTCGCCCAGCCCTCGCTGGCCGAGGCCATGAAGCGCGCCGGCTACGCCACCGGCGCCGTCGTCTCGCTGGCCGTGCTCCGGCGCGAGTTCGGCCTGGACAAGGGCTTCGACCACTACCTGGAGAACTTCGCCCCCGGGCTGTGGTACCGCAGCGCCGAGGAGGTCAACCGCGACGCCCTGGCGCTGGTCGACCGGCTGCGGGCGGGCCGCTCGTTCGTCTGGCTCCACTATTCCGACCCCCACGAGCCCTACTTCCCCCCGGGCGGCTCCGGACGCTTCACCGTCTCCTGCGGCGGCGAGATCCTCCACCGCGGGCCGAGCCGCCAGCAGCCGGTGCTGCGCCTGCCGCTCGAGCTGCGCCCGGGCGTGACCGTCGTCACCCTGGAAACCGAGCCGCCGGAGGTCCTGGGCCCCGGCGACTTCACCGGCGTCGCCCTTTCAGACCTCAGCGTCCAGGCGCTGGATCCGGGCGCGGCGATCGGCCTGGAGCCCTCGGCCGACTTGGAGCGCCGCGGCGAGCGCTTCGGGCGGGTCACGCTGCAGTCGGCCGCCACCCGCTCCAGCCTGCGCCTGACCCTGCGCGGCGACCGCCCCTGCCGGGCCGAGCTGGGGTTCAAGTATCAGGTGAAGATCCGCGACGAGGCCAAGCGCCGGGGCTACGAAAGCGAGGTGCGCTACCTGGACGCCCAGCTGGGCCGTTTTCTCGCCCACCTGCGCAAGACCGGAATCTTCAAGCGCTCGCTGTTCCTGGTCATGGGCGACCACGGCGAGGGGCTGGGCGAGTACGGCGGGCACTTCGGCCACATCCACTACCTGAACAAGGTCTACACCCACGTCCCCTTCTTTCTCAGCGGCGCCGGCGTCGGCGCCCGGGGCCGGCGCCCGGGCCTGGTTTCCAACCTCGACGTCGCCCCCACGCTGCTGGCGCTGGCGCTCGTGCGACGGCCCAGGCACATGGCCGGCCGCGACGCCCTGCAGGCCTCCGAGGCCAGGCTGGTCCTGGAAACCTCCTCCCCCGAGGCCTATTTCGAA
>CAYXCX010000323.1:0-2196 GCA_964463405.1 uncultured Clostridia bacterium | reverse complement strand
CCTGGACTTCTCGCGCCGCTAAAAGCTGAGGCAGGAAGCGCTGAACGTGCGCGACGCGGTCGACACGGTGCTCAACCTGCTGGGCAAGACCGTGCTCAAGCGCATCGAAGTGGAGAACCTCGTCAGCGGCGGCGACCTGATGGTGCTGATGAACAAGGAAAAGCTGCTGCTGGCGCTGTTCAACATCCTGATCAACGCCAAGGACGCCATCCTCGAGGCCGGGCGCGAGCCGGGGCGCATCCGCATCGGCGCCGACCGCATCTTCGAGCCGCGGACGCAGCGCAGCTACGTGCGCATCCGCGTCAGCGACAACGGCGGCGGCATCGACGACAGGATCCTGGGCAAGATCTTCCAGCCCTATTTCACCACCAAGGGCGAAAAGGGAACCGGCCTGGGCCTGACCACGGTCAAGGAGATCGTGGAGGAGAACTCGGGATGGATCGAGATCGAGGCCCAGAAGGGAAGCGGCACCTCGTTCATCCTCTTCCTGCCCGAGCATGTTCTATGAATCCGCAGCGAACGGACCCTGAACGTGCCGGCGCCGGCGCGAAGTGCATCCGTCAATAAACGGGAATCGGCACCTGGCGGCTCGCGCTTGCAACCGCCTTTGCTTGCGCCCCGAAAAGGCGCATACGAAAAAAGTGATCGCTTCCCTGCCGACCGCTGCCCTTGCCGCGATCGCTGCCAGCAATAGGTCGTCTTGATTTCCCTATAGACGGAGCTCCAACCCGGCTCCCAGCTCCAGGCCGCCGACCTTGAACTTGGCTTCCTCGTGCTTCAGCGAGCAGGTCGACCAGGCCAGGAACAGCCCGGCGCCCAGCTTCTTGCCCAGCCGGTACATTCCCCCGGCCCGGGCCAGCAGCCCCAGGGCGTTCTCATTCACCGTTCCCAGGGGAGTCTCCTCCCTGAAGAAAAAATGGCGCAGCCCGCCTCCGGCGTGAAAAGCCAGCTTGCCGCCGACCGGGATCTCGTAGCGCGCGTCCAGGGTCAGCGGCAGGAGCCTGACCCGCGTTTCTTCCTTGGTTTCGGTCATCTCCCCCGTGCCGCCGGCATAGCCAATTCCCGCCCAGAGCGACACGCGGCGGGCCACGTCGAACCCGGCCTCCAGGCCGAACCTGGCCATCCCGCCATAGATGTCGCGGAAAAGCGAATCTTCGGGCGAGTACAGCGACCCGTTCACCCCGGCCCGGAAGCCGACGGCCTGGGCCGAGCCGACCAGGAGCACGACGCCGGCAATGGCTGCGATTGTCTTTTTCATCTGCATTCTCCTCAGCGGACCTCGACCTCGACCCTGTCGCTCTCCCAGCCCTGGCTGTTCACCGCCGTCACCCCGAAGCGGTACACGCCCTCGGCGCGCAGCCGGCGGACGACGTGCTCAAAGACGCCCGGCGCCACGTCGGCGACGGCCAGCGCCTGGCCGTTCTCGATGCGGTAGACGCGGTGGCCGATGGTGCCGGAGTTGGCCGGATTGGGCAGCCAGCTCAGGCGCACGATGGTTTCGATCATGGAGAGGCTGCGGTTCACCAGCTTCTGCCCGCTCAGGCCCAGCGGCGCCTTGACCGCGCGCACGAAGCCGGCCCGCACCTTCATGTCGCGGCTGACGGTGACGGCCAGCGGGTTGGTTGTTCCGCCGGCGTCGCCGCTCCAGCCGGCGAACTCCCAGCCCGGGGCCGGGACGGCCTGGACCTGCACCACGGCGCCGGCGTCATGGGAATAGACGCCGGGAACGGGGCTGGTCGTGCCGCCCGCCCCCGCCTCGATGGCCAGCGCGTAGCCGCGGACGAAATTGGCGGTCACGCTCTTGCTACGGCCCATCATGACCGTGATCAAGGGGGCCGTCCCCTCGGCGTCGCCGCTCCAGCCCACGAAGCGCCAGCCCGGGTCGGCAACGGCGCGGACGCGGAACGCCGTCCCCTCGTCAAGCGCGTACACCCCCGGCGCCGGCACGGTGGTGCCGCCGGCCGTGGCCGCGATCGTCAGTCCGTGCTGGCGGACGAAGATGGCAGTCACCGTCTTGTCGCCGTCCATCAGCACGCTCAGCGGGTTGGCGCTGCCCGCCGCGTCGCCGCTCCAGCCGGCAAAGCGCCAGCCCGGCGCGGCCGCGGCCGTGATCTCCACCAAGGCCCCGGCGTCATGGGCGTAGATGCCGGGAGCCGGGCTGGTGGTTCCGCCCTCCCCGGCGGCGAGGGTCAGCGC
>CAYXCX010000322.1:1333-2199 GCA_964463405.1 uncultured Clostridia bacterium | reverse complement strand
AAAAAATTGCTGCTGTTCCTCCTGCTGGGGCTATTCTTCGTCCTGGTGCTGGCCTTCTTCCTCACCCGCATCTTCGCCTATCTGGCCGGCGTGGAGGAGTTCCCCCCGGTATTCCGCCTGTTCCTGGCCGAAAAGCTGCTGATGATGATCTTCATGACCCTGTTCTCCATGCTGCTGCTGTCGGCCCTCCTTTCGGCCCTCGACCTGTTCTTCATCTCCCGCGACCTGCACTTCCTCTTCACCACCCCCCTGCCGCTGCGCAGCGCCTTCGCCTGGAAGGTGCTTGAGACTGCCGTCCACAGTTCAGCCATGGTCGTCTTCTTTTCCCTGCCGGTGCTGTTCTTCTACTGCCGCTGGTTCGCCGCCTCGGCCGGGCAGGTGCTCCAGGTCCTGCTGGCGTTCCTGCTGTTCGTCGCCGCCGGCGTCCTGGCCGGCATCGTCCTGGCCATGGTCATCCCGGCCTTTTTTTCGGTGCGCCGGCTGCAGCCGGTGTTGTCGGTCTTCTCCATCCTGCTCATCTCCTCCATCGTCCTCTTTCTGCGCCTGCTGCGCCCGGAGCGCTTTCTGGACCCGGGGGAGATCGACAACGTGCTGCGCTACATGGGGTCGCTCGACCTGAAGGGGCTGGACTATTTTCCCTTTTCCTGGCTGGCCCGGGCCATGAGCCACGCCGCCGGCGGCCGCTCCGCCTCCTATTGGCGGGCCGCCGCCCTGGCGGCGGCGCTGGCCGCCCTGCTGCTGCTGCTGACGGCGCTCCTGCGCCGCACCCTTTACCTGCGCCTGTTCGACAAGCTGAACCGCGGCGGCCGCGGCGCCTACAAGTCGCGCTGGCGCCCGTGGCGACTGGACGGCGACACGCTGACCAT
>CAYXCX010000322.1:0-1323 GCA_964463405.1 uncultured Clostridia bacterium | reverse complement strand
GGTCAAGACCTTCCTGCGCACGCCGGCCCAGTGGTCGCAGCTGCTCATCGTCGGGGCGCTGGTGGCGGTCTTCGTCATCAACATGAAGATGATCCCCCTGCCGCATCCCTCGGTCAAGAATTTCGTCGCTTACCTGAACCTGGTCATGGCCGTCTTCATCGTGGCCGGGCTCAACTCGCGCTTCACCTTCACCTCGGTGCCGAACGAGGGGCCGGGCCAGGCCCACCTGTTCAGCGCCCCCTTTTCCCGGGCGGCTTACTTCGGCTTCAAGCTGCGCTTTCACCTGCTGCCTCAGCTCGCCTTGGGCTTCGTGCTCTATGCCCTGGGCGATCTGACCCTGCGCTTCGATCCCTTCACCCGCGTCATCGCCCTGGTGTTCCTGGCCCCGGCCATCTTCTTCCTGACCGTGCTGGCCCTGACCCTGGGCATCGAGACCAACGAGACCAACCCCCTGTCGCCCGAGCACGTGATCCTTTCCAAGCAGGGGATTGCCTACATGCTGTGGAGCATGCTTTACGTGGTCGGCGGCCTGCTGCTGCTGGCGCGGCCGGTCGGCGTCTACTACTGGCACCACTTCACGCGGAGGGCCATCCCCTGGGGGGAGATCGTCGCCTGGTTCGCCGGCTTCGTGCTGCTCAACGCGGCGCTGTCCGCGTATTTTTACCGCCGGGGAAAGAGGGCGTGGCTGGCCAGGGAGCTCTAAGAAAATGAACTCGGAGTAAGGCGTTAGGTGTAGGGCGATCGGAAGGAAAGCGAAGGATATATTAGTGTCAGCGACCGTGTCAGCAAGAGCCTGGGAGTGAATTTATGCTTTTCGCTTCAACGATTCAATGGATTTCATTCCAGGTTTGGAATCTTTGTCTGGGTCATTGGCGTTTGGAATTTATTTGGGATTTGATGCGTGTGATTTGGAATGTGAGTCTTACATGTGGCTGTCTTCCACCTTGCGCCTTACGCCCTGCGCCTTACGCCGAGTACTGATCCGCAATTATTTGTAAGTCGATATCACCTTGGTCGTCAAGCCGCCCCTCGGGGTGAACTCGGCCTCGACGGTCATCTGGGCGGGATGGACCTTCTTGACCAGGTGCTTGAGGATCAACGGCGTCAGGGCCTCGTAGAAGATGCCGGCATTGCGGAACTGCAGGAAGTAGTATTTCAGCGACTTGAGCTCGACGATGAACTTGTCGGGGACGTAGCGGAGGGTGATGGTGCCGTGGTCGGGAAGGCCGGTTTTGGGGCACAGCGAGGTGAACTCGGGGTAGACGATCTCCACCTTCGTGTCCTTGCCCTTGTTCTCGTAGGGCTCGGTCTCCAGCACGTCGT
>CAYXCX010000321.1:1379-2207 GCA_964463405.1 uncultured Clostridia bacterium | reverse complement strand
GTAAAAATCTCGCGCACCAAGTTCATGCAAGCGGCGTTCTTTCCGGCTTGCTCAGCACCAGTTGCCAGAGCTGGCCTTGGCGGGCGCGGAAGAAACCGGCGCAGGACGACAGGTAGTAGCGCCACATGCGGCGGAAGCGCTCGTCGTAGTGGGTCGACAGGCGGGGCCAGGCCTGGTCGAAGTTGTCGCGCCAGGCCATCAGTGTGCGGTCATAGTCGGGGCCGAAGTTGTGCCAGTCCTCGATGATGAAGCGCCCCTCCAGCACCGTTGCCAGTTCCCGCGCCGAGGGCAGCTTGCCATTGGGGAAGATGTAGCGGTCGATCCAGGGATCGGTGTGGGCGGTGGTGATGTGGCTGCCGATGGTGTGCAGGAGGAACAGGCCGTCATCCCTGAGGGCGCGGCGGGCGATGTCGAAGTAGGCCGGGTAGTTCTTCTGGCCGACGTGCTCGAACATGCCCACCGAGACCACCTTGTCGAACTGGCCAGACAGGTCGCGATAGTCCATCAGCTCAATGCGCACCGGCAGGTCGGCGCAGCGCGCCCGTGCCAGTTGCTGCTGCTCCTTCGACACGGTCAGCCCGACCACCTCGACGCCGTAGAACTCCACCGCGAAGCGCGCCAGGCTGCCCCAGCCGCAGCCGATCTCGAGCAGGCGCTCGCCCGGCCGGAGTTCGAGCTTGCGGCAGATCAGCTCGAGCTTGTCGCGCTGGGCCTTTTCGAGGTCGGCGGCGTTGTGCCAGTAGGCGCAGGAATAGCTCATGGTGGGGTCCAGCATGGCCTGGAAGACGTCGTTGCCGATGTCATAGTGGCGTTCGCCGACCTGGAAGG
>CAYXCX010000321.1:0-1369 GCA_964463405.1 uncultured Clostridia bacterium | reverse complement strand
CAGGCAGTGGCGAACCACCTCGCCAAACAGGCGCAGGCGTGCCCAGCCGGCCAGTCTTTCGTCGACGTCGATGGAGAGAAGGCGATGGAAGAGCTCGTCAAGGCGGTCGCAGTCCCACATGCCATCCATGTAGGCCTCGCCGAAGCCGAGCGAGCCCTGGCCCAGGATGCGACGGTAGACCCGCTGGTCATGAACCCGTATGTCCCAGGGGGCGTCGCCGTTGAAGTGCACGCCCGCGGCGGCGGCGAGCTCGCGCAGTACTGCGGGGGGCTCGCTAAGGCGGCGGCCGGCGCCGGGCCAGGACAGGGATGATTCGTTGTTGCCGCTACGCTGCATGGGTGTCCCTCCGGTTCATTCGGGCGCTTGCCCGATCCATCACGACGCTTGTGTTGTGTAAGTCGTTGATGGCCCAGATGGATTTATAGGCCCATAGGCGGGTCCGTGTCGAGTACCGGGCGGTGCTGAGACGCCGCCCGGCACTCCCCGGCAACTGATCAGGGATGGCGGCGCGGCGCCGTGACGTCGCCGCCGCAGGAGACGCCTTCGACGCCCATCCCGAGAAGGGCGAGGGCGTGGCAGACGCCGTTGCTGACGGGGTCGGCGACGCGTTGCGAGCGTGCCTTCGTCGCCGCGGCATCGCGGCGCAATGCCTGGTAGGTGCTGTATAGGCTCAAGGTCATACCGTTCTCCTTTGCGATGGCGCCCGGCCTGCGGGCTTGCGCTCATTGCAGATCAGATCGTCATATTCATGAAATTGATTGTAAATATGTTGATGATAGATATTAGCTAATTATCGCCACTCGATAGAGCGGGACTATCGATGTGATTTGCATTGGCAAATTGGCCACGCAGTGGACATGGTCTAGTTTGAAAGTCCCCGGCCGCATGGGCGGCCGGCAATTCCGATCCCAATACAGAGGAGACATCTCATGCAACTGAAAGGCTCCAAGACCGAGCAGCACCTGAAGGATGCCTTCGCCGGCGAATCCCAGGCCAACCGCCGTTACCTCTACTTCGCCGCCAAGGCCGACGTGGAAGGCTACAACGATGTCGCGGCCCTGTTCCGCTCCACCGCCGAGGGCGAGACCGGCCATGCCCATGGCCACTTGGAATACCTCGAACAGTGCGGCGACCCGGCCACCGGCCTGCCCTTCGGCCCCACCGCCGACAACCTGCGCACCGCCGTCGCCGGCGAGACCCACGAGTACACCGACATGTACCCCGGCATGGCCAAGGATGCCCGCGCCGAGGGCTTCGACGAGATCGCCGATTGGTTCGAGACCCTGGCCAAGGCCGAGCGCTCGCATGCCAATCGCTACCAAAAGGCGCTCAACGAGTTGAACGCCTGACGCCCGCGCGCCGGCGGGCC
>CAYXCX010000320.1:0-2230 GCA_964463405.1 uncultured Clostridia bacterium | reverse complement strand
CCCCCCCACCGAGATCGAGCCCTTCGGCGGCGCCGCCACCTGCCTGGGCGGCGCCATCCGCGACCCGCTCTCCGGGCGGGCCTACGTCTACCAGGCCATGCGCGTCACCGGCAGCGGCGACCCGCGCCGGCCCGTCTCGGCCACCCTGCCCGGCAAGCTGCCGCAGCGCAAGATCACCAGCGAGGCCGCCCGCGGCTACAGCTCCTACGGCAATCAGGTGGGGCTGGCCACCGCCCAGGTCTGCGAACTGTACCACGAGGGCTACGTGGCCAAGCGCCTGGAGATCGGCGCCGTCATCGGCGCCGCGCCGCGACGCCACGTCGTGCGCCAGGCGCCGGCCCCCGGCGACGTGGTGCTGCTGGTCGGCGGGCGCACCGGCCGCGACGGCATCGGCGGCGCCACCGGCTCCTCCAAGGCCCACGGGGAAAAATCGCTGCGCAACTGCGGCGCCGAGGTGCAGAAGGGCAACCCGCCGACCGAGCGCAAGCTGCAGCGGCTGTTCCGCGACCCGCGCGCCAGCCGCCTGATCAAGCGCTGCAACGACTTCGGCGCCGGCGGCGTCGCCGTGGCCGTCGGCGAGCTGGCGCCGGGGGTGGAGGTCGACCTCGACCGCGTGCCCAAGAAGTACGCCGGCCTCGACGGCACCGAGCTCGCCCTCTCCGAATCGCAGGAGCGCATGGCGGTGGTGGTCGCCGCCTCGGCCGTGCGCCCGTTCCAGAAGCTGGCCGCCGCCGAGAACCTGGAGGCCACGGCCATCGCCCGCGTGACCGCCAGGCCGCGGCTGCGCATGAAGTGGCGCAACGGCCTGGTCGTCGACATCGCCCGCCCCTTCCTGGACAGCAACGGCGCCCGGCGCCGGGCGGCGGTGAAGATCGACGAGCCCGCGGCCGCCGGCGACTTTTTCAAGGCCCTGCCCGGCGCCGAAAAGCTTCCCGACCTGGAGGCGGCCTGGAAGGCGATGCTGTCGGGCCTGAATTCCTGCTCGCAGCAGGGCCTGGGCGAGCATTTCGACGCCTCGATCGGCGCCGCCACCGTCCTCTGCCCCCATGGCGGCCGCTTTCTCGCCACGCCGGTCGAGGCCATGGCGGCCAAGCTGCCCCTGCTCCAGGGCAAGACCCACAGCGCCACCCTGATGGGCTTCGGCTGCCAACCCGCCCTCTCGGCCTGGAGCCCGTTCCACGGGGGCCTGTACGCCGTGGTCGAGGCGTTGGCGCGCCTGGCCGCCTGCGGCGGCGACATCGGCGCAGCCCGGCTGACCCTGCAGGAATACTTCCCCAAACCCGGCCGCGAGCCGCGGCGCTGGGGGCCGCCGTTCGCCGCCCTCATGGGGGCCTACGTGGCCCAGCGCGAGCTGGAGGTGGCGGCCATCGGCGGCAAGGACAGCATGTCGGGGACTTTCAGGGACCTCGACGTGCCGCCGACGCTGGCGGCTTTCGCCGTGGCGCTGGCCGACGCCCGCTTCATCCTCTCTCCCGAGTTCAAGGCGCCGGGAAGCCGGGTGGCGCTGCTGCCGCTGCCGCGCGACGAGCGCGAAATCCCCGATTGGCCCGCCTTCCGCAGGAACTGCGCCCGGGTCTTTGATTTGGCGCGCCGCGGCAAGCTCCTGGCCGCCCAGTCGCTCCACGGCGGCGGCCTGGCCGAGGCCGTGAGCCGCATGTGCTTCGGCAACCGTTTGGGATTCGCCTTCGAGAAGGAACAGGGGGCTGAGGACCTCTTCGCGCCGGCGATCGGTTCGCTGGTCGTCGAGGTGCCGGCGAAAGAGGAGATCGACCTGCTGCTGGCCGGCACCACGTACCGGGTCCTGGGCTCGACCCTGCCCGAAGCCGCCATCCGCGTCAACGGGCTGAGCCTCGACCTGGCCGCCCTGCAGGCCGCCTGGGAAAAGCCGCTGAACGAGGTCTTTCCCGCCCGCGGCCCGGCCGCGGAGGCCGACGGCTGCGAGCGTCCCCTGTTTTGCCAGCGGCCCGCGAAGCGCAGCGGCCGGGGACTGGCCAAGCCGCGGGTGCTCCTGGCCGTCTTCCCCGGCACCAACAACGAGTACGACGCGGCCCGGGCCTTCGAGGCGGCGGGCGCCGTCGCCGACGTCTTTGTCTTCCGCAACCTGACTCCGGCCGACGTCAAGGCCTCGACCGACGAGCTGGCCCGCAGGCTGGCCCGGGCGCAGATCCTGATGCTCCCCGGCGGCTTCAGCGCCGGCGACGAGCCCGACGGTTCGGGCAAGTTCATCGCC
>CAYXCX010000319.1:0-2245 GCA_964463405.1 uncultured Clostridia bacterium | reverse complement strand
GGGCCAGGAAGGACGAGCTGAAGGAGATGTACCGCGACCTGTTCGCCAACCCCTACAGCGCCGCCCGCAAGGGATACATTGACGACGTGATCGAGCCGGCCGGCACCCGCCTGCGCCTGGCCAAGGCGCTGGAAATGCTCAGCGCCAAGCGCGACGCCAACCCGGCCAAGAAGCACGGCAACATTCCGCTGTAAGGGGGACGCGATGGCCATCCGCGACGCACTCATCGTTTCGCTGGTCGGCATGGGCGTGGTCTTCTCGGGCCTGCTGCTCACCAGCTGGCTGATTTCGGCTATCTCCCTGGTGCCGGCCTGGTTCAACAACCGCCGCCAGGGGCCGCCGGCCCAGGCGCTGGATCCGGCCCCGGCCAGCGGACCCAGCGCGGCCACGGCGATGCCCATCGTCCCGGCCCCCGATCCCGACACGGCTGCCGTGATCGCCGCCCTGCTTGACGTGGAACTGCGCCTGCACGGCGGGCAGCGCAACGACCGCTTCACCTTCCGCCGCGACCCGGCCGCCGCCGACTGGCGCGGCGACGCGGCGCTGCGTTCGGGAAAACCCCTCCAAGGAGCACGATAATGCGCGAATACATCATGGCCGTCGGCGGCAGGGAGTTCCGCGCCGGCGTCAAGGAAGTCACCCCCGACTACGCCCTGGTGCAGGTGGACGACAAGGAATACAAGGTGGTGCTCAAGCAGCTGGGCAGCGGCCTGAGCGCCTTCAGCGGCCTGGCGCGCGCCGCCGCCGCGCCCGCGGCGACCGCCGCGGCCGCCCCCGCCGCCGTGGCGCCAGCCGCCCCGGCCGCCGCCGCGGCTCCGGTCATGGCCCCGCCGCCGCAGGCGGCGCCGGCCCAGGAAGGCTCGAGCACCATCGCGGCGCCGCTGCCCGGCCTGGTGCTGGAGGTCCACGTCAAGGAGGGCGACGCGGTCAAGGCCGGCCAGGCGCTGCTGGTCATGGAAGCCATGAAGATGGAGAACCAGATCCAGGCGCCATTCGACGGCACGGTCAAGAAGGTGTTCGTGCAGAAGGGGGGCAACATCAGCGAGGGCGACAAGCTGCTCGAGATCGCCCGGCCGGTCATGACCACCCTGTAGGCGCCGATGCCGTCCCGCGAGGTCAACATGAAGAAATGGCTGCTGTTGCTGCTGGTGCTGGCGCTGCCCCTGGCCGCCGCCGGCGCCGCGCGCGCCCGCGTCACGCCGTTCGACCTGCCGGTCCTGAAGCTGCTCAGGGGAGGGGAGAGCGGCATCGCCGTGGGCAGCCGCGGCCTGCTGCTGGACAGCCTGGGCCAGGAGATCGGCTCCTGCGAGGTCATGGAGAGCGAGCTCTCCCTGGCGCTCGCCAGGGCGCGCCTGCACCCGGGCCGGCGGCTGCTGGAACTGGACGCGGTGCGCCTGCAGAGCCCCAACATCGGCGCGGTCCCCTTCCGCATCGAGCCGGCCGGGTCCTACCTGTTCCTGGAGCGGCAGGACGGCCGCCCGGCGCGCGTGGGCATGAAGGGCCGGCTCGACGACGCCGCCGGCGGGCTGGTCGGCTTCTTCAAGGTCGTGGCCGTGGACGGGAAGCGGGCGGTGGCCGTCGTCACCTCGCTGGCGGTGAACCGCGGCCCGGAGCACGCCGTTGCCGCGACGTTCCAGGGCTACGTCGAGCAGATCGCCGGCTCCAGCGGCGTCCTGAATTTCTCCTACAAGAACCTGATCATGATCCTGATCGGGCTGCTGTTCATCTTCATCGCCATCCGCAAGGACTACGAGCCGCTGCTGCTGGTGCCCATCGGCTTCGGCATCCTGGTGGGCAACATCCCGCTGCCGGTGCCGCTGTTCAACAGCCTGTCGGTGTACATGATCGACCCGGTCACCCGGCAGTTCGTGTTCAACACCTCGGGGAACTCGGTTCTGGGCATCATCTACCAGTTCGTCACCTCCGGGGTTTTCCCGCCGCTGATCTTTTTGGGCATCGGCGCCATGACCGATTTCTCCACCCTGCTGGCCAACCCCAAGACCATCCTGCTGGGCGCCGCCGCCCAGATCGGCATCTTCGCCACCTTCCTGGGGGCGCTGCTGCTCAAGTTCACCCCGGCCCAGGCCGCCTCGATCGGCATCATCGGCGGCGCCGACGGCCCGACGGCCATCTTCCTCACCTCCAAGCTGGCTCCGGCGCTGATCGGCCCCATCGCCATCGCCGCCTACTCCTACATGGGGCTGGTGCCGATCATCCAGCCGCCGATCATGAAGCTGCTGACCAG
>CAYXCX010000318.1:0-2255 GCA_964463405.1 uncultured Clostridia bacterium | reverse complement strand
ATTTGAGCGGCATGCCCGGGTCGCCGAGCCAGTTGTAGACGTTCAGCAGCGAGCTCTTGCCGCCCAGCAACACGTAGTTCTTCAGCGCCGCCAGCCAGGCGTCCCCGGCCCGCGCCGCCTGCGCCCCGTACACCGCCTTGTACCACTGCTCGCCCAGCTTCATCGAGTCCGCGTGGTACGCCGCTCCCGACGGCAGCATGCCCCCGGCCATCCCGCCACCGGCGTTGGCCAGCAAGGCCTCCCCCAGCGACGCGTACCCGGGCAGCTCGAACCGCCCCGCCGCGCAGGTGAACATCGTCACCAACGGCAGCCTGCTGCCGTTGCCCAGCCCCAGCGCCGCCGTCACGTCCAGCAGGTTCTCCGTCGCCAGCTGCCCGATCCCCGCGTGCCCGCAGTAGCTCACCAGCCCCGCTCCCGCGTTCCAAGCCGCAGCGATCCGCGCCCGCTCCTCGTCCGCCACGCCTTCCAGGTATACCTTTTCGGCCGTCAGCCCGGTCGCCAGCGCCCCGAGCTCGTTGCTGCCCGCGGCAAAGTCGCCCCCGCCGTCCGCGTTGTCCGCGATCAGCAGCGCCTGGCCCTGCCAAGACCCGCTCTCCCCCTCGTAGGCCTTGATCTTGGCCACCATCGCCTGCAGCTCCGCCTCGCTCACCGCCGGCAGCCGCCCCACCGCCACCTCCGGAACCCCGTTCTGGCCCTTCAGGTCGCCGAAGATCCGGTCCGCCGCGCACAGCCCCTCCGGCGTCTTGCCCAGCAGCGCCGGCAGCAGGTTGTCCCCGCAGCCCTGATAGTCGTTGTAGTCGTAGGTCCCCTTGCCCGCCAGCACCGCGTACTTCAGCCCCTTGGCCGCAAAGCGCCCCAGGAACGCCCGGATGGCGTGCGGATCGGCAACCCCGTTGTTGTAGGCGTCGTAAATGTCTTCCAGCAGCACCAGCACCGACTTCAGCCCCTGCTGGCTGCGGTAGGCGGCCAGCTCCCCCGCCGCCTTCTTCAGCGCCCGCGGCGCGATCACCGCATGCTTATACCCCTGACTCTCGTCGGGGATCTTCGCCGGCCGCGCCGCCAAGACCGCCTCCGGCCGCAGCGCCGAGTTCAGCCCGCTCACCGCGTACTCCCTCGCCCCGTCCGCAGGCACGAACGTCAGCCGCCCCAGAACGTCCACCGCCCCAGCCGCCACCTGCAGCGGCCGCTCTGGCCGGCTCACGTCCAGCACCAGCGCCTTCGTCTCGGTCAGCCCCGCCACCGTGATCACCCGGTTGCTGCCGCCGCGGCAGGCCAGGCGGTTCGCCACCGCCCGGTAATATCTCGGATAGCTCAGGTCGAAAGACTCCACGTAGAACACGCTGTACGCCGCCCCCGTGTCCAGCACCCCGGCCACCGTCACCGTGTTCGCCCCGTCCTGCAGCAGCGAGGCGTCGAACTGCACCTCGAACCGGTGGGCTTCCGTCCCGCCCCACTGCGCCTCCCCCACCTCGCGCCCGTTGACGCTCACCACCGCGTGATGGTCGTCGGCGGCCGCCGTGTCGGTCGCGCCCTGCAGGCTCACCGCCAGAGTCGCCTGCCCAGCGGCAGGACTCGGCACCTCGACGGCGAACGCCTTGCCGCCTTCGCCCGCCGCCACCCAGTCCCAGAACCAGATGTCGCCGGCTGGGTCCATGGCGCTGATCAGCAGTGGATAGCGGTTCGCCTCCAGGTGCAGCGTGTCGCTGAACGCCTGGCCGTCGGCCGCCCCGGCGTCGGGTCCGCTCAGGGCCAGCATCCTCATGCCGCTCCCCGGCTCCAAAAAGTACACGTTGCGGTCGTAGTATACGGTCTCCACGCCCGGATTATAGAAGTACAGCCCGGCGCCATCGCCATCCGCCAGCCAGGCCACGTCCTGCCCCAGACCGGTCAGCTTCAGCCCGTAGCCGGCGATCAGCTGCCGCGCCGACCCATCATCGATGCCCAGCGCCCGCGCCACCTGCGCCGCCTGCACGTAGAAAATGCCCTTGCCCTTCACCGTCACCCGCGCCAGGCCGCCGCCGGCAGCCGCCTGCAGCTCACCGGCCGCCAGCTCCTGCCGCTGCCGTTCGCCGCGCTGCCGCTCGTACAAAGACTGGCCGCGGGCGAAGCGGCGATAGCCGTCGACGCCGCTCGCCTCTTCCCTGCCCAGGCTCACTTCCGAAACGAGGGCCTCGGGAGCCCAGCCCCCGAAGGTCACTGTGAACGGACCGTAGGCCATGACCCGCCCCTGGGCGTCGACCTCCTCCAGCCGGTAG
>CAYXCX010000317.1:0-2260 GCA_964463405.1 uncultured Clostridia bacterium | reverse complement strand
ATCGTGCGCCACCCCCTGATCCAGCGCATCATCGAGGCCTACGAGAAGGCGGAAAAATGACCCTCGACCTGGAGCGCAAGGCCAAGAAGCAGCGTCCCGACCCCCGCGGCCGGGCGGGCTCGCCCTGGGGCAAGCTCCTGCTCGGGGCATTCTTCGTGACGGTCATCTCCTATATAAGCTACGTGCCGCCGGAGCGCTCCATCCGCGAGACCGAGCTGAATGTCGGCGACATCGCCGCCGCCGACGTCGTCATCCGCAAGGACATGACGGTCGAGGACAAGGAGATGACCGAGCAGAAGCGGAGCCAGGCCCTGGCGGCGCTGATCCCGGTCTACGAGTTCAACGTCCAGAAGATCGAAAGCGGCCAGATGCTGCTGGCCGAATGGTTCCGCGTGTTCCTCGACTCGCGCAAGGAGTTCCTGCAGAAGCGCCTGGGCCTGGAGGAGCTGCGCTCGCGCCTGCGCGACGATTTCGGCGTCGAGCTGCCGCCGCAGGCGCTGCAATCCCTGCTGCGGGCCAACACCTTCGCCAAGATCGACCTCAAGCGGCTGCTGCTCGAGGCCAGGAAATGGGGCGAGAAGGGGATCCTGCTGTCGCGCATCGGCGTGCCCCGGGGCGACGGGGACGCCATCACCGTCTACAACGAAAAGCAAGGCTACCTGCCGGCGCGGCTGGGCGATTTTCACGACCTGAACGACGTCGACGCCAGGCTGGCGGCGCTGCTCGGCGAGTTCCGCCTGGGCGACTGGGAGCGGCAGGCGGTCAAGCCGATTCTGCTCGATTTCATCAGCCCCAACATCACTTTTTCCAAGGTCCTGACCCGGCTCCAGGAGGACAAGGCCCTGGCCCAGGTCAACCCGGTCTTCATCCACCTCAAAAAGGGCAAGATCATCCTGCGCAGCGGCGACGAGGTCAACCAGGACCACCTGCGCCTGATCGGGCTGATCGCCGCCGAGGAGAAGACCAGCTCCAGGCGCGTCCCCGGCTTCCTCTTCATCCTGGCCACCCTGGGCCTGCTGTTCGTCTTTTTCTGGCGCCTGAACGTACTGAGCAAGACCGGCGGCGTCAACCGCCAGCGCTTGAACTTCGTCTCCGGCATGACCTTCATCGCCTCGGCGCTGCTCTACCGGCTGGCGCTCTTCCTCTACCCGTTGATCTTCAAGAACCTGGCTTTCACCCTGCCGGTGGACGGCAACGCCCTGGTGTTCGCCATCCCCTTCGCCGTCGGGGCCCTGATCATCGCCTTTCTCTTCGACCTGCAGAGCGCCGTGGTCTTTTCCTTCGCCAACGCCGTCATCGGCGCCTTCGCCTGCGACTGGGACTTCCAGGTCCTGCTGTACGTGCTGGCCGGCAACCTGGCCGCCGCCTTTGGCATCGAATACTACCAGCGCCTGAAGCGCTCGTCGATCCTCAAGGCCTGCTTCTTCTGGCTGCTGCCGGTCAACATGCTGACCACCCTGCTCTTCGCCCTCTCCCAGGACAACGCCGGCTGGGTGGCGGCGGCCTTCGCCGTGCTGATGGGGATCTTCTCGGCGCTGCTGTCGGCGTTCGTGGCCAACTTCATGATCCCGCTGTGGGAGGTTCTCTTCAAGCTGGTCACCGACCTGAAGCTGGTCGAGATCACCAACCTCAACCTGCCCTGCTTCCGCGACATGCTGGAAAAGGCCCCCGGCACCTACCACCACTCGCAGATGGTGGCCGCGCTGGCCGAGGCCGCGGCCCAGGAGCTCGAGCTGTCGCCGCTGCTGGTGCGGGCCATGGCCCTGTACCACGACATCGGCAAGGTCGAAAACCCCCAGTTCTTCACCGAGAACCAGTCGGTGTACGAGGACCCTCACGGCAAGCTGACGCCGCAGGAGAGCGCCAAGGTCATCATCTCGCACATCCCCCTCGGCCTGGAGAAGGCCGAGCGCCTCAAGCTGCCGCGCCAGGTGGCGCAGGCCATCTCCCAGCACCACGGCAGCAAGCTGGTGAAGTTCTTCCACGCCCGCGCCCTGGAGCTCAGCGCCGGGCGCCTGGACGAGTTCGACGAGAACATGTTCCGCTACCCGGGCAAAAAGCCGCAGCAGGTGGAGGAGGCGGTCATCATGATCGCCGACCAGGTCGAGGCGGCCACCAAGAGCCTCAGCTCCCCCAAGGACGACGACATCCGCAGCGTGGTGGAGAAGATCATCGCCGCCGACATCGCCGAAAACCAGTTCGACGAGTGCGACGGCCTGACCTTCAAGGCCCTCAAGACCATCGCCGGCAGCTTCTACGC
>CAYXCX010000316.1:0-2262 GCA_964463405.1 uncultured Clostridia bacterium | reverse complement strand
CGACACCCGCATCCGGGCGGCGCTTCCCACCCTGCGCCACCTGCTGGACGGCGGCGCCCGCGTGGTCTGCGCCTCGCACCTGGGCCGGCCGAAGGGCGAGGTGATTCCCGAGTGCAGCCTGGCGCCGGTCTCCCGGCGCCTGGGCGAGCTGCTGGGGCAGGCGGTGGCCTTTTGCCCGGAAACGGTCGGCCCGCGGGCCGAGGCAGCCAAGACGGCCCTCGCCCCCGGCGGGGCGCTGCTGCTGGAAAACCTGCGCTTTCATCCCGGCGAGACGAAAAACGACCCCGCGTTCGCCGCCGAGCTGGCCCGCGGCATCGACCTGTACGTGGACGACGCCTTCGGCGCCTGCCATCGCGCCCACGCCTCGATCGACGAGATCACCCGCCACGTGCCGCTGGCCGTGGGCGGGCTGCTGCTGCGCCGGGAAATCGAGTTCCTGACCCTGGCGGCGCAGACCCCTCCCGACGACTACCTGGTCATCCTGGGCGGGGCCAAGATCAGCGACAAGCTGCCCCTGCTTCGCCACCTGCTGACCCAGGCCGACGCCATCCTCGTCGGCGGCGCCATGGCCTACTCATTTCTGAAGGCGGAGGGAATGGCGGTCGGCGCCTCGCGCGTGGAGGACGATTGCCTCGACCTGTGCCGGGACATCCGCCGCCAGGCCGAAAAGCGGGGCGTGCGCTTCCTCCTGCCCGGCGACCACATCGTGGCCGCCACGATCGAGGCCGGGGCCAAAGTGCGCATCGTCAAGCCGGGCGAGGCCATTCCTCCCGGGATGATGGGGCTGGACATCGGCCCGGAAACCGTCGCCGCCTACCGCCAGGAGATCGGCCGCGCCCGGCTCGTCTTCTGGAACGGCCCCATGGGGGTCTTTGAGGTCGGCGCCTTCGCCGGCGGCACGCTGGAGATCGCCCGGGCGGTGGCCGCAGCCGAGGCCACGACCATCGTCGGCGGCGGCGACTCGGTGGCGGCGGTCAACCTCGCCGGCGTGGCCGGGAGCATCAGCCACATCTCCACCGGCGGCGGCGCCTCGCTGGAGTTCCTGGCCGGCGACCCGCTGCCGGGCATCGCGGCGCTGGCGGAGGCGGAATGAGCAGGCAATTCTTTATCGCCGGCAACTGGAAAATGTTCAAGACGGCCGAGGAGAGCCGTGATTTTGTCCGTGAGCTGGCCGCGGCCTTCCCGGCCGCGGCGGGGCTGACCGTGGCCGTGTTTCCGCCCTTCACCGCGCTGGCCGCCGTCCAGGGGCTCGATCCCAAGGTGCGCATCGGCGCCCAAAACCTCTTTTACGAGGAACAGGGGGCGTTTACCGGCGAAATCTCGCCGCGGATGCTGCGCGGGCTGGCCGAGTACGTCCTGGTCGGCCATTCGGAGCGGCGGCAGATATTCCTCGAGAGCGACGAGACCGTCAACCGCAAGGTGCTGGCGGCGCTGGCCGCGGGGCTGAAGCCGGTGCTCTGCCTGGGCGAGACCCTGCCCGAGCGCGAGTCGGGGCAGACGCTGGAAAGGGTGCGCCGGCAGCTGGAGCTGGGCCTGGCCGGCGTAGGCGGCGAGGACTGGCAAAGGGTCGCCGTGGCCTACGAGCCGATCTGGGCCATCGGCACCGGGCGCAACGCCACGCCGCAGCAGGCCCAGGAGGTGCATCGCCACCTGCGCGGCCTGCTGCAAACGATGGCCGCCGGCGCGCGCCCGCCCATCCTCTACGGCGGCTCGGCCAAGCCGGAAAACAGCCTGGAGCTGCTCGAGCAGCCGGACGTGTCCGGCCTGCTGGTGGGCGGCGCCTCCTTGAAAGTCGACCAGTTTTCTGCTATAATCCGCAGCGGAGTGAAACTTCTGGGCGCATAGGAGGCAACTTGCAGGGCGTTTTACTTTTCATCCATATACTCGTTTGCCTGCTGCTGGTGGTGGTCGTGCTGCTGCAGAGCGGCAAGAGCGCGGACCTGGCCGGGGCCTTCGGCGGCTACGGCAGCCAGTCGACTTTCGGGCCCCGGGGAACGGCCACGCTGCTGTCGAAGATCACCACCACGCTGGCCATCCTGTTCATGGTGACGTCGCTGCTGCTGCAGGTCCTGGAGTCCCGCAAGAACCGCTCCGGCTCGGTGCTGCCCAGCGAGCGGCCGGCGGCGAGCGACAGCCAGAGGCCGGCCTCCTCCCAGCCGCAGGACGGTTCCGGAAAGTAGGAACCGCCGGGCCGCGTTTGACCTCCCGAGTCCGCGTTTGCTCATACATAGGCCGAGGTGGGGGAATTGGTAGACACGCAAG
>CAYXCX010000315.1:0-2262 GCA_964463405.1 uncultured Clostridia bacterium | reverse complement strand
TGCGCGGCAAGGGGCTGCTGATCGGCGTGTTGCTCAAGAAGTCTGCCGGCAAGGCCCGCCAGTACACCACGGCCCTCAAGGAAAACGGGCTGCTCTGCAAGGAGACCCACGACTGGATCATCCGCTTCGCCCCGCCCCTGGTCATTTCCAAGGCCGACATTGACTTCGCCATGGAGAAGATCCGGCACGTGCTGGGCTAGATGATCCTGATCCGCGCCGACCTGTCGCCGGCGCGGGGCTGGACGGCCCTGCGCCGCAGCGCCTACCTGGCGGCGCTGCTGAAGCGGCACGGCCAAGTCCGCCTCCTGTGCCGCCCGGACAAGCCGACGGCGAAGTTCCTGGCCGGGGCCCGCATTCCCCACGCCCTGGTCCAGGACCCGGCCGCGGTCGACCTGGCCGGGGCCAGGCTGCTGGCATTCGACCTGGACTCCGTCACGGGCCAGGACGGGGCCCTGCTGGAGAAAGCACGGCGCGCCGGCGTCCGCACCGCGCTGCTGGCGCCGCCCGGCGCCCAGCAGCGCCTGGAGGCCGACCTGGTCGTCGACCCGGCGCTCGAGCCCGCCAGCGCGCTGCTGCACCACAAGTTCCGCCATTTTCACCGGGCCAAGCGAAAATTCCGCGGCCGGCCCAGGCTGGTTTTCGTCAATTTGGGCGACGCCCTGCCCTACCGCCGGCTGCGCCAGGTCGTCGATGTCCTGCACCGCCTGCGCTTCCGCCTGCGCATCGAGCCCGGCGCGGCCCTCAAGAAAGCCGACAAGCGCAACCTGGCTCGCATTTACCCGGGCATCCGTTTCCGCGGCATGAGCGAAAGCCCGGCCCGCGCCTATTTCGAGGCCGACCTGGCCCTGATCCCTCCGGGCGACGAGGCCCTGGAGGCGGCCTGCGTCGGCACGCCGGCATTGTACCTGCCGCTGGAAAAGGGCCAGGATGCCATGGCCGATGCCTGGACGGCCAGGGGGCTGGGGGTGAAGGCGCCCCTTCTTGAGGATTTCTCGCCGCAATCGTTCCGCGCGGCCGCGGATTCCCTGGATCAGGAAACCCGGGCAAGGATGGGCGCCGCCGGCAAGGCGCTGGTGGACGGCCTGGGCGTGCAGCGGTTCATGGCCCAGTTGCTAGAACTAATCCATCTCGAGACGCCAGACGTAAGACGTTAGCAAGACAAAAGGCAATCCATGACTCAAGGGCATTTTTCTTGCTAACCACTGACGTCTAATGTCTAACGTCTGAGTTCCATTATAGAATAAGAACCAATCCCGTCGCCAGCGCGATCATCACGAAAACCGGGACGGCCATGTAGCGGTAGACGTCGAGCAGCGAGGCGCCGAAATACTCGTTGGTCAGCACCAGGCAAAGGTGCAGCGGCGAGACCAGGATGCCGGCGAAGCCGATGACGTAGATGTAGAGGGAGAGGTAGAAGTAGTTCGGCAGGTGCTGGATCAGGGGCAGGAGGACCGGGAAGGCGATGGCGATGTAGGCGGTGTTGACCCCGGTCAGGAAGGCGGTGGTGAACGAGACCAGGAAAATGAAGGCCACGACCATGCCCAGGGAAATGTCCATGGTCCGGAGCGTGTCGAACGCAGAGGAAACCTGCAGCACGCGCTGAAAAACGATGACCGCGGCGATGACCAGCAGGCTGCGCACCGTGGTCTTTCCGAAGACGATGGCCCCGATCTCCTTCACGCCCACCTTTTTCCATAGGCTCAAGACGGCGGCGACCAGCAGCAGCGCCCAATGCAGCGGCAGCGGCAGCAGCGGCGGCAGCTTGGCGAAGAACAGCAGGATCACGGCCAGGATGGGCCAGGTGCCGGCGAAAAAGTCGCGCAGCGTCGCGGGCAGGCCATGGCTGGCCCCCGGCTGCTCCCGGCGAATGTCATGGCTGCGGAAATAAAGAAAGGCGACGGCGAGCCCCATGAGAATGTGCAGCACGGAAAAGGGAAGCTGAAACAGGATAATGCGGCGCATGGGGATGCGCGACATCGCCTGGAAGAGGAGCAGGCCGGCGTAGAGGGGCCAGATCAGCTCCCAGTCGTGGCGGAACCAGAAGTTGAGGAAGGCGTTGAATGCCGGCTTCAGCCTCATGCGCTCGGTCGAGATCTGGACCAGCGGCGCCGAGAGCAGCGCCCCGCCCGGCATGGGCAGGAAGCCGATGATGGCCGGCGAGACCATGGCCACCAGCCGCTTGTCGCCCACCATGGTGTTCAGCGAGTCGATCAGCCGGTCGTACATGCGGCGGCTTTTTTGCACGGCGCCGATGAACTGCAC
>CAYXCX010000314.1:0-2270 GCA_964463405.1 uncultured Clostridia bacterium | reverse complement strand
TTGAAATTAGGAGTAAGAAACTGCTTAAAACTCGGCAAGCCCCCAAGCATCAGTTGCGTGGAACGTGGTACGTGGAACCTTTGAAGCTCTTATCGCTCTTTGTTCAGGTTCTTAGAGCTTCTTCAGTATCTTGATGCACTCGCTGCGGATCGCTTTGAGGGCCTTTTCCTCGACCGACTCCAGGGCCTTGATGCGCAGCTTCTGCTCCAAACTGCGGGCGGTGGCGTCGTTGGCCGTGTCGCGCAGGTAGCTGCCCAGCAGCCCGTCGAGCGCCGGGAACAGGTCGCGGTGGGCCTGCAGCTCCTCGAGGAACATGCGGGGGTTGAACGCGATCAGGTTGCCCATGATCTTGTTCAGGTTGACCTCGAAGCCCCCGTAGGCGATGGTGAAGAGCCGGAAGCCCAGCTTGACCGCATTGGCCTGGCCGGAATACACCTCTCCCTCCAGAACCCCCAGGTGGTCGTTGATGGCGTTCAGGGCGGTGAAGCCGTCCTTGATGTCAAGGATCTTCGCGCCATTCGGCAGCAGGCCCAGCAGTTTTTGCGCGAGCTCCTCGCTGGGAGAGATATAGTACTGGGTCCAGGCCTCTTCCAGCCCTTTCCAGTCCACGGCCGGCTGGGCCTGGGCGAATGCCGCCGGGCCCGCCAGCGCCAGCCAGGCGCAGGCGCCGATCACTGTCAGTCGTCGCGTCATGCCTTCCCTCCAAGCCAGGTTTTCAAGGAACAATTATAAACAAAAATAAAATAAATTTAAACAAAATCAACTAGATGAAACTTTTTTTCGCATTTTTCGGACACCGGCAGAACTTCAGCAAAAAGTGAAAGCAAAGGCGCTGGATGGACCTGCAGCTACAGGCACTTAAAAACATAGCCCCTTCAAGTGCTCGCTACTACCACTACCACTATCACTACCACTCATAGTTCGTTGAGTTTCTTGCCAACACTAACACTAACACTAAGAGCTCGTTTGTTGCTACTCGTATTTAACGGCCTCCACGACCTCGACCCCGGACGCCTTGCGCGAAGGAATGAGGGTGGCGCAGAAGCTGATCAGCAGCGCGGCGGCAAGCACCGCCGCCAGGTCCAAGGGGGCGATGCGGAAGTGGACGAAGCTGACCTGGTAGATTTCGGAGGGGACGCGGATCAGCTGGAAGCGGTTGGCCAGCGCGCAAAACCCCAGTCCCAGGGCCGCACCCAGCGCCGTGCCCAGCAGGCCGATGACCGCCCCCTGCAGGAAAAAGATGCGCCGCACCTGGGCCGGGCTGGTGCCGAAGGAGAGGAGGATGCCGATGTCCTTCATCTTCTGCATGACCATCAGGATCAGCCCGGCGACGATGTTCAGCGCCGCCACGATGATGATCAGCGTCAGGGTGAAGAAGAGCACGGTCTTCTCCAGGCGCAGCGCCGAGTAGAGCGACTGGTTCAGCTCGCGCCAGGTGATCACGGCGTAGCCGGCCCCCAGACTGGCGCGCAGGATTCCGGCCACGGCGTCGGCGCGGAAGATGTCGCGCAGGTTGACCTGCAGGTAGCTGACGCGGCCCTTCAGGCCGAAAAGCTTCTGGGCGGCGGCCAGGCCGCTGACCACCGTGCCGCTGTCGAACTCGAACAGCCCGGAGCGGAATATGCCGGCGACGCGGAAGCGGCGGAAACGGGGCATGACGCCCATGGGCGACAGCGCCGTCTGCGGGGTGACCACCAGCAGGCTGTCGCCGGCGAACGCGCCGATCTTGGCGGCCAGCTCGCGCCCCAGCAGCAGTTCGCCGTCCCCGGCCGGCAGCCGGCCCATCTCCAGCCGCCGCAGCCAGGGCTCCTGGCCGGCGCGCTCGAGGTCGATGCCGCGGAACACGGCGCCGGCGACCTCGCGGCTGCCGCCGCGCAGCAGCACGGTGCCGTGGACTACAGGCAGCACCGATTTCACCTCAGGGGCGGAAGCCGCGATTTTGCCCGCGGCGCCTTCGAAGCCGGCGAAGCCTTCCTGGAAGCGGTCGGTGACCATCAGGTGGGCCGAGGAGCTCAGGATGCGGTCGCGGATGTCGCCCTGGAAGCCGGTGATCAGGGCCAGGGCGATGATCAGGGCGGCCACGCCGATGGCGATGCCCAGGATGGAGACCAGGGAGATGATGGAGATGAAGGAGTTCTTGCGCCCCTTGGCCAGGTAGCGCCGGGCGATGAACCAGGCGAATTTCATTCCTTGGGCCGCAGCAGCGGGAAGAGGATGACGTCCTTAATCGAGGCGGCGCCGGTGAAGAGCATGACCAGGCGGTCGATGCC
>CAYXCX010000313.1:0-2271 GCA_964463405.1 uncultured Clostridia bacterium | reverse complement strand
GACGAAGCGGACGAAAAAATCGGAATAGTCGGTGAAAAAACGGGCCGGGGTGATGTTGTGGTAGAGCATGACCCGGCGGCGCTTCAGGCCGAGGAAAAAATCGGTCAGCGGCGAGGGGACGGCGAAGTGCAGGACCTTGACCGCGGCCTCGTCGGGCCGGTACTCGGCGAACAGCTCGGCCTGGCCTTTCATGTCCGGGTCGCAGGTCAGGGTGACCAGCCGGCTCTCGACCTGGCGCCGGCGCAGGGCGCGGTGCAGGGCCAGGGCGGAGTTGCTGACCGCGTCGCCGTTGTGGAAGGCCGGCAGGTACTGTTCGACGATCATGGCTCCCTTGTAGCAGAAATCAGCAGGACGGTCAACCGGCCGTTTGTGCCGGCCTGTTCAGCCGCGGCGGGGAGAGAGGTCAGGGAGGGAAAGAAAAAAACCGGGCCGGCGCGGGGGGGCGCCGGCCCGGCGCTTGCGTGCGTCCGTTGGCCGCGCGATCAGAATCCGCGCATGCCGCCGGCCAGCCCGGCCACGCTGCCGAGGGCGATGCGGCTGACCAGGAAGCCGATCACGACGTAGATCACGATCAGGGCCACGATGGCGGCGACGAAATACGGGATCAGCTTGTCCTTGGCCGGTTCCTTGATCTTTTGCAGCCCCATGTACAGCAGGTACAGGGAATAGAGGCTGGCCAGCAGCGCCAGCACCGACAGGGCCGGGATGATGCCCAGGATGCCCGCGATCCAGGCCGGGGTATAGGAGAACACGGCGATCTTCATGGCGGCGGTCATGTCCTTGGCGCATCCGAAAGTGGGCGCCAGGGCGTCGATGATGAAGCCCAGCAGGAAGATGCCGGCCAGGGACAGGACGTAGGACAGGATGGCCCAGACCAGGGCGGTGCCGAAGGGCCAGCGGAACGTGCCCAGGCCGCCGAAGGAGACGCCGATCAGGACGTAGCCGATGAAGCCGGCGACGGCCGGGATGGCGGCCAGGATCACGGCGTACTTCATGAACATGTCGGAAATGGTCAGGCTTTCGCCCTTGATCACGTCCCATTCCTTGGCCGGGCTCAGGATGATGTTCTTCGCTCTTTCAACCAGGTTCATCTGTTTCCTCCTATGATTTCGACATGCCATAGATACCGCAACCGCGCGAAAAAGTCAATCCGCCGGTGAGAACAACGAACCAACCGCAATAAATTGGATCAGTGGTGGAGAGGGATAGAGGGGTAGAGTGATAGAGCAAGAAAAAGGAGCGCAAAGATTCCGGCCAGGGCTGAAACTTTGCCTCTCTGCCCCTTTACCCATTTACAACTTGGTTCTGTTTTCCACACCTACGCCAATATCCTATTCCCTTTTTCCTTTCTAGGTCTCCGCTTGACCCCCGTCCATTTCCCACATATAATAGGCCATAACCTAAGGAGACCTGCCATGTTCGGAAGCCTCGGAATCTGGGAAATTTTGCTGATAGTCCTGGTCATCGCCCTTCTTTTTGGCGGCAAGAAGCTCCCCGAGCTGGGCAAAGGCCTGGGCCAGGGGATCAAGAACTTCAAGAACGCCGTCAAAGGCGGCGAAAAGGACGAAGACAAGCCGAAGGATGAGAAGGGTAATTGAAGACCTGGTCGCGAAGCGCAAGGCCAGGCAGGAGGAGCTGAAGTCCGCCCTGGCCGGCCTGGCCGCGCGACTCGCAGAGCGGGGATTCTTCCGCAAGGGAGTGGGCGGCGAGGACCCGAGTTTTTCCCATTTCCTGGAGGCGCTGACGGCCTACGTCACCGCCCAGGACAAGGAATGGGACGCCTACGCCAGCAACCACGCCACCACCGTCTTCAAGTCGCTGGAGTGCAAGATCGGCAAGCTCGAGTCCGAGTATTCGCACCTGCGGACCCTGCTGGTCCACTTCGCCCAGCTGGAGGGCAAGCTCGATCGCCTGCTCGAATCGTTCGCCAGCCGGCCGACGCCCGAGGCCGCTGAAGAGCTGCGCGCCGTCAAGGAGCAGCTGTCGCCCCTGCAGTATGCCGACTTTGAAAAGCGCTTCCGCGGCAGCAGCGAGGAGATCAGCGGCCGCCTTGCACGCTACCTCCCGCTGTTTGCACCAGGCGGCGAGGTGCTGGACATCGGCTGCGGCCGCGGCGAATTCCTGGCCCTGCTCCGCGAGAGCGGCCGCCGCGGCCTGGGCGTGGACCTTTCCGACTCGATGCTGGAGCAGGCCCGCGCCCGCGACCTGTCCGTCGTCAAGGCCGACGCCCTGGAATTCCTGAAAGGCCGGCCACGGGCCTCGCTGGACGGC
>CAYXCX010000312.1:0-2282 GCA_964463405.1 uncultured Clostridia bacterium | reverse complement strand
GCCGCTACCGAAAAGCTGATGGCCGCTCTGGAAGCCGATCCCGACTGCCCCTACAGCAAGGAGATCCTGGGCAAGAAGGAATACATGGCCAAGAAGTCCATGTGGATCTTCGGCGGCGACGGCTGGGCCTATGACATCGGCTACGGCGGACTGGACCATGTGCTGGCCACCGGCAAGAACGTCAACGTGCTGGTGCTGGACACCGAGGTCTACTCCAACACCGGCGGCCAGGCCTCCAAGTCGACGATGCTGTCGGCGGTGGCCCAGTTCGCCTCGGGCGGCAAGCGCACGCGCAAGAAGGACCTGGGGCTGATGGCCATGAGCTACGGCTACATTTACGTGGCCTCGGTGGCCCACGGCGCCAACATGAACCAGCTGGTCAAGGCCTTCACCGAGGCCGAGGCCTACCCCGGGCCCTCGATCATCATCGCCTACTCGCCCTGCATCATGCACGGCATCGACATGGGCCTTTCCAGCGCCGAGGCCAAGAAGGCGGTGCAGGCCGGCTACTGGCCGCTCTACCGCTACAACCCGGCGCTGGCCGCGCAAGGGCAGAACCCCTTCGTCTACGAGAGCAAGGACCCCAGCCTGGACATGCAGGACTTCCTGGCCAAGGAGATCCGCTTCGCCACCCTCAAGCTGCAGTTTCCGCAGGTGGCCGACACGCTCTACGAGCAGGCCAAGGCTTTCAAGAAGGACAAGCACGAGTACTACAAGAAGCTGAGCGAGCTGAAGTAGGGAACCGCCCGGGAGCTCAGCCGTGGCCGTCGAGGTGCAGCACATCAACCTGGAGCACCCGCACCGCCGCCTGCTGCAGCACGCGGCCCGCATCCTGGCCGAGGGCGGGCTGATCGTCTACCCGACCGACACCCTCTACGGCCTGGGGGCCGACCTGTTCAACAAGGGGGCGATGGAGCGCATCTTCAAGCTGAAGAAGGCGTCGCGGGCCAAGCTGCTCAGCTTCATCTGCCCCGACCTGGCGGCAGTGGCCGAGTGGGCCTACCTGCCCACCAGCTCCTACCGCGTCCTGCGCCGGGTGACGCCCGGGCCCTACACCTTCGTGCTGCGGGCCAGCAAGCAGGTGCCCAAGATCCTGCTGCAGAAGCGGGCCACCGTCGGTGTGCGCATCCCCGATTCGCCGGTGGCCCTGGGGCTGGCCCGCGAGCTGGGCCGGCCGCTCCTCTCCACCTCGGTGCCCCAGGGCGAGGAAAACTACTTCACCGACCCGCAGGAGATCGCCGCCGGCTTCCGCCACGACCTGGAGCTGATCCTCGACGCCGGCGTTCTGGCCAACCAGCCCTCCACCATCATCGACCTGAGCGGCCCCGCGCCGGCGCTGCTGCGCGCCGGCGCCGGGTCCGCCGAGCCCTTCGGCCTGTAGCGGCGGCCGGCGCCCGCGGATTGCATTTGTCCCGGCGCCGCGGTACAATGGCCCGGGAGACATCATGACCAAGGCCAACGTCATCACCATCCTGCGCATCATCATGGTCCCGTTCGTGCTGGTCATCCTGCTGGCCGAGATGCACAACAAGGAATTCCTGGCCTTCGCCATCTTCGTCATCGCCGCGGTGACCGACTCGCTGGACGGCTACGTGGCCCGCAAGTACAACCAGGTCAGCGACCTGGGCAAGTTCCTGGACCCGCTGGCCGACAAGCTGCTGGTGACGGCCGCGCTCATTGCCCTGGTCTACCTGCAGGAGGTGGCGACCTGGGTGGCGGCGATCATCATCCTGCGCGAGCTGTTCATTTCGGTGTTCCGCTTCTACTTCCTGGTCAAAAACGCCTCTTTCTCGGCCTCCATCCCGGCCAAGCTGAAGACCACGTTTCAGATCATCGCCCTGGCCATCCTGATGATCTACCGCAAGCTGCCCTTTGCCGAGCCCCTGCGCCTGCTGGGCGAAATCGTGCTCTACGCGGCGGTCTTGCTGACCGTCTACAGCGGCGTGGAGTACGTCCTGCGCATGAGCCGCCCGCCGCGCCCGTAGCCATGCCCTACCCGAAATACCGCCTGCTCGACCGGCGCAAAATGAAGACCGTCTCCATCGCCCAGCGCCGCTCGCTGGTGCGCCGCAGCGACTTTCCCAAGCCCTGCCCGCCCGGCGCCGACGTCCGCCAGTTCCTCGACTCCCTCCCCCCCTACCTGGCCGCCCGCGACCTGCGCCAGCTGGTGGAGCTGCTGGCGCAGGCGCGGCAGAAGGGGCGGCCGATCATCTGGGCCATGGGCGCCCATACGGTCAAGCTGGGGCTGGGGCCGCTGCTGGTCGACCTGATGCAGCGCGGCT
>CAYXCX010000311.1:0-2287 GCA_964463405.1 uncultured Clostridia bacterium | reverse complement strand
CCGCTGCCGCCGACATCGCCGACCATTACCCGCCCTCCTGCTACACCGAGGCCGAGTACATCATCAACCTGTCGCTGCTCCGCGCCCACGAGCTCTTCGGCGTCACCCTGGCCGGCAAGAACCATTTCGGCTCCATTTTCAACGGCACAATGTTCTCCCCCAGCCTGCTGCACGGCTTCGGCACCGTCAAGAATCCTGTCAACGAAATCGGCGATCCCCATTGCCATCCGGTCCTGGCCGGGCACGGCGAGTTGGGCGGGAAGACCCTTCTCTATCTGATGGACGGCCTGTACACGGCCGTTCACCAGGGCTCCAAGACGATCACCCGCTGGCAGTCCCTCGACAACGATTACTTCTCCAGCCTACTGGCCTCCCTGGATCCGGTGGCCATCGACTCCGTGGGCTTGGATTTCCTGCGCAACGAACCCAGCATGCAGGTTCCCGCCATGACCGCCAACACCTGCAATTACCTGCACGAGGCGGCCCAGGCCGGCAGCCCGCCCTCAGGAGCGGTTTACGATCCGGAAGGAGACGGCACGCCGCTGCAGAACCTGGGCGTCCACGAGCACTGGAACAATGCCGTCGATCGGCAGTATTCGCGGAATCTAGGCACCGGCACCGGCATCGAGCTGGTCAGGAGCAAGCCGACCCTGGCTGTCCTCAGCCCCAATGGCGGTGAAAGGCTGAACCAGGGAACGCCCTGGCGGATTGCCTGGGAAGCGTCCGGGATTTGGACGCCGCTGCAATTGTATCTCTGGCGGGACGGGATCCTGGTCGGCACCATCGCCGAGAACCTCGATCCGCTGTCCGGCGCCTACACCTGGCGGCCCGGGGATATCCTTGGCGGCTCGGCGCCTGTGGGCGACCGCTACAGAATCAGGATCAAGGCGCCCGGCCAGCTGAACGATGCCAGCGATGCGCCGTTTTCCCTGGTCACGCTGCGGCTGCGATCGCCCAATGGCGGGGAGAACCTGGGCCGCGGCAGCGTGGTGCCCATTTCCTGGAGCGCCGGCGGGTTGGGCCTGCTGCGGATCAGCCTGTGGCGCGGAGGCACCCAGCTGGGGGTCATCGCCGACAAAGTGGACCCGCTACTCGGCGTTTTGGACTGGCCGGCCGGATCCACCCTGGGCGGCAGCGCCCCGGCCGGCACCGGCTATCTCATCCGCATCCGCGAGATCGGCACGGCGGTTGTCGATGCCAGCGATGCTCCCTTTGCCCTGTTCTGAACCGGGAGCGCCAAGCCGGGGCCGGTCCCATTCACCGCACCGCCTTTTTGCGGAAGCATGCCGTCGCGCCTGGCGCTACGCCGGATTTGCAGATCTGCGGCACGGCTTGTGGGCGGGAGTTGCGCTGAGCGCATAGCCGAAGCCCCTCTCCCCGTTTCGGCACTGGCCCAGATTCCTGATATAATGCGGCTTCCTGAATGCGTTCCAGAGGGGAATTCCCATGTCCCACATGCTCGGCGAGATCGCGGCGTTGCTGACGGCGGTTTGCTGGTCGTTCAACTCGGTGGTCTTCACCCTGGCCGGCAGGCGGGTGGGCTCGTCTGCGGTCAACTCCGTGCGCCTGTGGATCGCCCTGCCGGCCCTGATGCTGCTGCATTGGGTACTGTTCGGCGCGCCCCTGCCCCTGGGGATTGAGCCCGGCCGTTTTTTCCACCTGGGGCTCTCGGGCGTGATCGGCTTCGTTGCCGGAGACGCCATGCTGTTCGAATCGTTTCTGCTCATCGGCCCGCGCCTGGCCATGCTGCTGGCGCTGCTGGTGCCGGTATTCGGCGCCTTCCTGGCCTGGGCCTTCCTGGGCGAGACGCTGCAGGTTCTGGAGGGCGCCAGCATCCTGGTGATCCTCGCCGGCGTCGCCTGGGTGGTGGCGGAGCGCAAGGCGGCCGGGGGCGATCCCGTTTCCGCGCCGCCGCGCAAGCGCCTGCTGGGCGTCTGGCTGGCCGTGGGCGGCGCGGCGGGCCAGGCATTGGGGCTGCTGTTCTCGCGGCTGGGGCTGGCCGGCGGCTATTCGGCCATTTCCGCCACCCTGGTCCGCGTCGGCGTCGCCGGCCTGCTGCTGGCGCTCATCAACTTCTTCCAGGGCAAACTGCGCGGCCACCTGGCCGCAATGCAGGACGGCAGGGCGCTGCTGCAGATCAGCGCCGGCTCGCTGACCGGGCCGGTGCTGGGCGTCACCCTTTCGCTGGTGGCCATTGCCCGCGCCCACATCGGCGTCGCCTCGACGCTGATGTCGCTGACCCCGGTGATGCTGCTGCCGGTCTCCCGGTTCCTGTTCAGGGAGAAGA
>CAYXCX010000310.1:0-2292 GCA_964463405.1 uncultured Clostridia bacterium | reverse complement strand
GTGGTAATAGAGGAAGATGAAGACGGCGCAGCCGGCCGGCACGTTCAGATTGGCGGTGGGCGAGGCCATCTCCGGCAGCAGCCCCAGCAGGTTGGCGGTGGCGATGAAAAGCCCCAGGGTGCCCAGGACCGGCACGAAGCGCCGTCCCTCGCGGCCGATCATGTCGTCGGCCAGGGAGCGGAAGAAGAGGTAGACGGTCTCCAGCAGCGCCTGCATCCTGGCCGGGAAAAAGGACAGGTTGCGCCCCGCCAGGCGGAAGAACAGGACCAGGCCCAGGGTGGCGATCATGGCCATGATCACGTGGGCGGGCAGGACGTCGCCGTGGACGCGGACGCCGGCCAGGGCGGCCAGCCCCTTCAGGGCGCCGTTGATCCAGGCGGCGATGAGCGGGTTATGTTCCATGGCGACGGCCGCGCGCGGCCAGGCGCAGCCCGGCCGCGGCCACGCCCAGGTAGGTCATCAGCAGCCCCTGCATGAAAAAAAGGAATCCCGCCCCCGGGCGGCGGCTGACGACGAAGAAGGCGGCGGCGATGACCAGGAGTTTCGCCAAGCTCGAGATGAAGTACATCGTTTTGCCCTTGCCTTTTTCCAGGATGCGCCCGGCCTGCCGCGCCTGCAGCAGAAAGCCCGCGATGCCGACCGCGGCGCCGGCGAGGGAAATCACACAATAGTCAGCGCGCTTGGTAAAAAAAAAACCAGGGCCAGGGCCACGACCTCGGCCGCGGCCGCGGCGCGGGCGGCGGCCGCCGGCAGGGGGAGGCTATTTTTTCGCGTCACGCCGTTTCCCCAGGGCGAGCAGGTTGCGGAAGGCGGCGGCGATGCCGTAAAGGATGAAGAGCAGGGTGAGCCAGGGGGCCGTGCGCAGCCATTTGTCCAGCAGCTGGCCGATGAAGAAGCCGACCAGGATGGAGGCGGGAAACATCAGCCCCACGGATGTGTATTCCAGCCATTTGCCCTTGCCTTCCCCGCCCTGGGCGCCGGTCACGTGCCGCACCGGACCGGGTCAGTAATCCTCGTCCTCCTCGTCATCCTTCATGTCGAAGCCGTCGAGGTCCTCTTCCGACTCCTCGTCGCCGAAATTCTCCTCTTCCTCATAATAGTTGGCGGCATCGAAGTCCTCTTCGCCGAACTCGTTCTTGCGGGTCTCGATGGCCTTGTAGAACTCGTCCTCGTCCTCGTAATGGCGGATGAAATTGGCGTCGAGCTCGCTGTAAAAAAGCTCCAGGTAGTCATCCTCGATGGTGCAGAACACCGACATGTGCTCGTCGCTGTCCAGGTCGCCGACCACCTCTATGATCTTGGTGGCCGCCGCTTTCAGGACGTCGAGCGTCTGCCACGAGATGATTTCCAGTTGTTCCATCGGCGCGTGCTCCTTGGCGGATTTGATTGTATCTATTTAAGAGGATGGACTCGTTTTGTCAAGTGTTTTTCAGATATTTTTTCAGATGGCGGCCGGTGGCCGAGCCGGCCCGCGACGCGAGCCGGTTCGGGCTGCCGCTGAACAGCAGGTGGCCGCCGCCGGCGCCCCCCTCGGGGCCCAGTTCGACCACGTGGTCGGCGGCGGCGATGAGCGCCAGGTTGTGCTCCACGGCCACCACCGTGTCGCCCTTGGCCAGCAGCCGGGCGATGAGGCGGCGGATCACGTCGACGTCGCTGGCATGGAGGCCGAACGACGGCTCGTCGAGCAGGAACAGGGTGCCGGGCGCCTCGCCGTTCAGGTGCTTGAGCAGCTTGAGCTTCTGCAGCTCGCCGGCCGACAGGGCGATCAGCTTCTGGCCCAGGCGCAGGGAGCCCATGCCGTTCTCGCACAGGCCGCGCAGGGCGGCGGCGGCCGCGGGAACCTCGGCGGCGAACCCGGCCGCGAAGGCGTCGGCGCTGAGGTCCAGCACGCCGGCGATGCTCAGGCCGCGGTGGGTGATCTTGAGCACCTCGGGGGCGAAGCCGTTGCCCCGGCAGTGGCCGCAGGCGGCGCGAACGGCCGGCAAAAACTGCATCTCGATCTCGCGGAAGCCGCGGCCGCCGCATTCCGGGCAGCGGCCCAGCGGCGAATTGAAGGAAAAATGGCCGGGCCGGTAGCCCAGCAGGCGGCTGGAGCGCAGGGCGGCGAAGAACTCGCGGATGGGGGCGGCGGCGCCCAGGAAGCCGGCGACGTGGCTGTTGGGCCGCAGCGAGCGGACGCCGGGGTCGATGTGCACCTTTTGCCGCACCTGCGGCAGGTCGGGATTCTTCAGGTACAGCTCGTCATAGAGCAGGGAGCTCTTGCCGGCGCCGCTGACGCCGACGATGGCCGTC
>CAYXCX010000309.1:0-2298 GCA_964463405.1 uncultured Clostridia bacterium | reverse complement strand
GCTGAATATGATGCTGGGCACCTGCGTGAAGGACTACATTTACATGGGCAATAAGTTGATCGCGGTGGTGTCAAGTATCTTTCGCGCTATTGATTTGAACTTTTCATCTTTCACTTTCGCCTAAGACCGTCCCGCCATTGTTAGCCGGGGCGCGATTTGCTATCATGGGCCGAAGGAGGCGGCGTGTACATCCTGGGGATCGAGTCGTCGTGCGACGAGACGGCGGTGGCCGTCGTGGAGCGCGGGGAGCGCAACGCCGTCCTCGCCGAGGCCATCAAGTCGCAGGACGAGCTGCACGCCCCCTTCGGCGGCATCGTCCCCGAGATCGCCGCCCGCTCCCACTACGAGGCGCTCGAGCCGCTGTGCCGCCAGGCGCTGGAGGGCTCGGGGATCGCCCTGGCCGACGTCGAGGTCCTGGCCGTGACCCTGGGCCCCGGCCTGGTGGGCTCGCTGCTGGTCGGGCTGGCCTTCGCCAAGGGGCTGGCCCTGGCCCGGGGCCTGCCGCTGGTGGCGGTCGACCACATCGCCGCCCACGTCGAGGCCCCCTTCATCACCCAGCCGCACATCGCCTACCCCCTGCTGGCGCTGGTGGTCTCGGGCGGGCACACGACCCTGTTCCACCAGGAAGACAAGTTCAACGGCCGCATCGTCGCCAAGACCCGCGACGACGCCGCCGGCGAGGTGCTGGACAAGGTGGCCAAGCACTTCGGCCTGGGCTATCCCGGCGGGCCGATCCTGGACGGCCTGTACGGGAAGGGCGACCCCGGCCGCTTCCGCTTCACCCGGCCGCGGATGAGCGACGGCGGCGACGACTTCTCCTTTTCCGGCTACAAGGCGGCGCTGCTGCGCCTGGCCCGCGAGCTGGACGCCCGGCCGGGAAGCCGCGACTTCCACGACCTGCTCTCCTCCTTCCTGGACGCGCTGGCCGGCTACCTGCTGGACAAGACCCTGGAGGCCGCCGCCAGGCTCGGCGTCCGCTCGCTGGTCGTCTCCGGCGGCGTCAGCCGCAACGCCCTGCTGCGCCGGCGCTTCGCCGCCGCCTGCGCCGAGCGCGGACTGGCCCTGCACCTGCCCGAGCCGCGCTATTGCACCGACAACGCCGCTATGATCGCCTGGCTGGGCTACGAAAAATACCGGGCCTTCCCCGGCCTCAATTATTTCGACCGCTACCTGAATTCCTACTCGCGGGCGCCGTTCAGGGAAAGCAAAAGACACCGCTGAAACGGACAATCGTGACGCGTAACGCGTAACGCGTGACAGGGTGCATCAATGAAACAATTTATTGAGGAAACTGTAAGGGCCTTCATGCCATTCGTTCGCGCATACTTGGCGGTTTCGCCAGCGTTTCGCAGAGATATTTGACCGCCTAGAACAATCCCCTCGTTTTGGCGGGTGACTGGCTGTTTCGCGTCACGCGTTACGCGTTACGCGTTACGAAAGCTCGTCTTCTTTTAATTCCCCGGGCACTGGCGGCGCACCGCCTCGGGCAGATCCTTGTTGCCGTAGACCTTGTCGAACTGCGCCTTGAACTCGCCGGCCAGCTTCTGCGCCCGGGCGGCGAAGGCGGCGGGGTCCTTCCAGGTGTTGCGCGGCTGCAGGATCTCGTCGGGGACGCCGGGGCAGGAGAGCGGCACGCCGATGTGGAAGGTCTTGTCCTCGGCGAAGTCGGCCTTGTCCAGCTCGCCGTTGAGCACGGCCTTGATGATGGCCCGGGTGACGTTGATGTCCATGCGCCGGCCCTCGCCGTACGGGCCGCCGCTCCAGCCGGTGTTGACCAGGTAGACGCTGGTGCGGTGCTTCTTGATCTTCTGGCCCAGCAGCGCGGCGTAGTCGTTGGGATTGCGCGGCATGAACGGCTGGCCGAAGAAGCGCGAAAAGGTCGACACCGGCTCGACGATGCCGGTCTCGGTGCCGGCCAGCTTGGAGGTGTAGCCCACCAGGAACCAGAACATGGCCTGGTCCTGGTCCAGCGTGGCCACCGGCGGCAGCACGCCGTTGGCGTCGGCGGTCAGGAACACGATGGTGCCCGGGTGGCGGCCGCGCGACGACCTCTTGACGCTGGGCAGGAAGGAGAGGGGATAGGAGCCGCGCGAGTTCTCGATCAGCCGCGAGTCGTTGAAGTCGAAGGTGCCGTCGGGGTACATCAGGGCGTTCTCCACGATGGCGCCGTGCCGCAGGTAGGGGGCGCGGTGCATGATGGCGTCGTGGATCTGCGGCTCCTTTTTCGGGTTCAGGTTGATCAGCTTGGCGTAGCAGCCGAATTCGAAGTTGGCGATGCCGTGGCGGCTCCAGCCGTGC
>CAYXCX010000308.1:0-2320 GCA_964463405.1 uncultured Clostridia bacterium | reverse complement strand
ACCGCTGGAACCACAGCCTGTTCGCCGCACCCGGCTACGTGGTGGCGGCGATCAATTTTCACGGCAGCCCGGGATACGGGCAGGCGTTCACCGATTCGATCTCCGGCGACTGGGGCGGCGCCCCCTTCGTCGACCTGGTCAAGGGGCAGCAGTACCTGGTGGAGAACTATCCCTTCATTGACGAAACGCGCATCGTGGCCGCCGGCGCCTCTTACGGCGGCTACATGGTCAACTGGATGGCCGGCCACAGCGACGAATTCAAGTACCCGTTCCGCTGCTTCGTCTCCCACGACGGCATCTTCGACACCCGCAGCATGTATTATTCCACCGAGGAGCTCTGGTTCAAGGAATGGGAGTTCTCCGGCGTCCCCTGGGAGAGCGACCTGTACGAGAGGTGGAACCCGGCCAACTTCGTGGACCGCTTCCGGGTGCCCATGCTCGTCATCCACGGCGAGAAGGACTTCCGCGTGCCGGTCTGCCAGGGGCTGATGCTGTTTACCGCCCTGCAGCGCCGCGGCGTCGAATCGCGGATGCTGTACTTTCCCGACGAGAACCATTTCGTGCAGAAGCCGCAGAACGCCCGCCTGTGGTGGCAGACGGTGCTGGGCTGGTTTGCCGAGCATTTAAAATAATGACCAGACGTCAGGCCGTGGCGGGTCAACGGGCAAGAGAGGCCAGCCGCCAGTCGCGAACAAGTGAAGCGGGCATGGCCATGAGGTTTCGGGTCGCTTCCTGCGAACCCCCAACGCCGAATGTCTAACGTCCCTGGATCGCGAGGTATTCCATGAAAGAGCAAGCCTGGGCCGACAGCGTGGATGTGGCCATGACGGTCTGCGACCTGGATGGGGTCATCCTGTACCTGAACGAGAGGGCCGCGGCGACGTTCGCCCGCGAAGGGGGCAGGGCGCTGCTCGGGACGAACCTCATGGCCTGCCACCCCGAGCCCGCGCAACGCAGGATCCGCGGCATCCTCGCCTCACGGCGGGCCAACACCTACACCATCGAGAAGAACGGCGTGCGCAAGCTCATCCACCAGGCGCCGTGGTACCAGGACGGCGAACTGGCCGGGCTGGTGGAGTTTTCCGTCGTCCTCCCCGCCGAGCTGCCGCATTTCAACAGATCGTAGGCGTCAGCAGACGGACGGCTTTCTGTCCTCTGCCTTCCGCCCTCTGTCATCTGCCGCCTGGCATCGGATAGAGCTTGTCCAACTCGGCTTCGATTTCCGCCAGCGACGGCCTCTTCGCCTGGTCCTTGTCGATCATAGCCGCGATCAGCGCCTCGAGTTCCGGCGGCACATCGGGACTGATTTCCCGTGCCGGGGCCGGGTAGGTTTCGAGGATGCGGTGGATCACCTCGCCGGTCGCCTCGGACCAGAACGGCTTGGCCGCGGTCAGCATCTCGTACAGGATGATGCCGGCCGAATAGATGTCGCCGGCGGCCGAAGAGGTTCCCCCGTGGATTCTTTCCGGCGGCAGATAGCGCACCGTGCCCATGACCACTCCCGACATCGTCAGCCGCGACTGGGCCGGGGTGATGGCCAGGCCGAAGTCGAGCAGCTTGATCCGCCAGCGCCCCCGCCCCTCCTCGAGAACCATGATGTTCTCCGGCTTCAGGTCGCGATGCAGGATCTCGCAGGCATGGATCGCCTTCAGGGCGGCGACGACCTGGCGCAGGACGGCGACGGCGTCCGGAGCCCGCAACCGCCCACGCTCGCGGATGAGGCGGGCCAGCGAGACGCCCGGCAGCAGTTCCATGGCGATGTAAAAACAGTCGTCGCTCTCGCCGCGCTCGTAGACGCTCACGATGTGCGGATGGTCCAGTCCGGCGGTGATCTGCGACTCGTGGCGGAAGCGCCGCTTCTGCGCCTCGTCCTGGAAATACTCCTCCTTCAGGAGCTTGAGGGCCACGACGCGCCGCGGGTTCCTCAGGTCCAGCGCCTTGTAGACCGTGGCCATGCCGCCGCTGCCGATCGTCTCCAGGATCTTGTAGTGTCCGACCTGCGTCTTTTTCTTCCAAAAAGAGACGGCGCGCAGGTACCTGCGCAGCAGCTGCCACGAGAGGGCCGACAGCGCGGCGAAGGCTAGGGCGCCCAGCAGCAGGAACCACCAGGTCTGGTAGACGAAGGGGCGCAGCACGAAGGCGAACGAGGCGCCGGCCCGGTTCCACACGCCGTCGGCGTTGGCGGCGATGACGCGGAAGCGGTAGCGCCCGGGGCGCAGGTCGTTGTAAAAGGCCTGGCGGCGGCCGCCGGCGTCCACCCAGTCCCGGTCATAGCCGTCCAGCTTGTAGCGGAAGACAATCCTGTCGGCGCGGACGAGGC
>CAYXCX010000307.1:0-2350 GCA_964463405.1 uncultured Clostridia bacterium | reverse complement strand
GCCTGGACAACTGACCGCCGGCGCTTGATTTTTCGATTATTCCCTTTTACAATCTGCGCGTATTCCAAGGAGGAAAAATGAAACGAGCACTGCTGCTGACCTGCGCGCTGCTGCTGGCGTCGGGGCTGGCCGCGGCCGGCAAGCCGATGAGCTTCGGGCTCAATTTCGGCGTCATGACCGACGACGGCTTTTCCTTCGACCCGTTCATCTGGACGGCCGGGGCCGAACTCGACCTGCAGCTGGGCGACTACCTGATGCTCAGCCCCGAGGTGACGCTGGCCCAGAACGGCTTCACGTTCAAGGAGTTCATCCTCTTCCCGGGCGCGGTGCTGAACTTCACCCCGGGCAACGTCTTCGTCGGCGGCGGCCTGGTCAAGGGCATCTACATCGGCGGCGGCAAGACCTTCGTCGCCGACGAGTTCTCGCTCAAGCTGAACGCCGGGCTGTACTCCAAGAACCTCAAGCTGACCGCCTACCTGATCACCGCCTTCGAAGATCTGTTCAGCTACATGACCATCGGCGCCACCCTGGGATTCCGCCTTTAGGTTCCGGCGCCAAGGCGCAGAACGAGGTTGACCGTTCGTAAGGAGGGAAGATGAAAAAGAATATAATCCTGATGCTGTCCCTGTTCCTGGTTTTGGGCGGGGCGCTGCTGGCCAAGGAGACGATCCTGAAGGTCAAGGTGCAGACGGCCAACGTCCGCTCCGAGCCCGACCCGGCGGCGCCGGTGATCGCCAAGCTCGCGCTGGGCACGCTGCTGGAGTCCTCGGGCCGCGACGGCTCCTGGTATGAGATCCAGGTCAAGAACGAAGCCGGCAAGGATGCCGTCGGCTACATCCACAACAGCGTCGTCTCCCTCGTGGGCGGCGAGGAGGCCGAGGAGGCCGAGCCGCCGCGCGAGGCCCGGCGCCAGGTCGCCCGGGCGCAGGACGCCCCGCAGCGCCGCCAGGTCAGGAAGGAGTTCGCTTCCGGCGGCGTCAAGCTGCTGGGCGGCCTCTCCATGGGCAACCTGAACTTCTCCGAGCCCCTGCCCGCCGAAATCAAAAAGGGCTCCAAGACCGGCCTCATGGGCGGGCTGGGCTTCGAAAGCGGCGGCCGCCTGGCCTTCGAACTCGACCTGCTGTACAGCCCGGGCGGCACCGTGCTGAAGAGCGCCACGGCGCCGGAGAGCAAGGAGCGGATCACCATCTCCGGTTCGGCGGTCACCGCGCCCATCCTGCTCAAGGTGCGCTTCATGCCCGGCACCACCCCCTATCTGCTGGCCGGCGGCGAAATCGGCTACGTGCTGAACCAGAAGGTCATCGTGACCGACGACGCCGGAGGCGAAAACGAAGTCGACATGACAGATGATATCAATCGCCTGCTCTACGGCGTGGTCTTCGGCGGCGGCGTGGAGCTGCAGGACGGCGGCATGAACGTGCTGCTCGAGGCCCGCTACCGCCTCGGCCTCTCGAACATGGTCAAGGACGCAGAGCCCGGGGAGTCGATCAAGGCCACGTCGCTCTCGTTCATGCTGGGGATCAAGTTCTAGGAGCCGGCCCGGGCGAGCGTCACAAATCGAAACCCAGCCCGGCGGCCAGGGAAGTACCCTGGGCAAGGGACAGTTCCAGCAGGATGCGGACCGGGCCTTGCAGCCGGCAGCCGAGCGTGGCGCCTGCGGCGGGGGAGAGGCTCCAGGACGGCACGCGGCCGTTTTCGCGCGCCAGTTCGTCCAGCGTCGAATCCAGGGTCGCGTTCATGCCGGCCTGGCCCAGGAGGGTTTGCAGCCGGGCCTGCAGGGGCAGTGACAGCCGGCCGCGGAAGCGCAGCAGCGCCAGCCCGCCGCGGAGATGGAGCGTCGCCCGGCCCCGCTGCCAGGCCCGCCAGCGCCCCTGCGCCGCCAGCATGAAGGTGCGCAGGCTGATGAGCCCCTGGCCGCTGGTCTTGAGCGTGGCCAGCGGGACGCCCTGGAAATAAAACGCCTGTTCGTCCTGGAGCGAAAAGGGGAGGTTGAGCCGAAGATAGCCGGCCGACACTCCCAAGCCGAAGCGGCCGGAAGCCAGCCGCCGCCACAGGGTGCCGTGCAATGAAAAGCCGCTGGAGCTCATCGCCACCCGCGGGGCGTAGCTCACGACGGCAAGGTCGGCCAGCAGGGGGGCGAGCAGTTCGTCCACCTCTTCCTCGACCACCCGCTCGGCCAGGCGCTCGAGCGGCGGCGTCAGCGGCTGCAGCGACCAGGGGCCGGCCGAAACCTGCCACTCCCAGCTGGCGGCCGGCAGCGCCGTGGCCGCGGCAAGCAGCAAAAGAATCGAACAAAATTTCGCCTGCATCAGAAGCGATTGTAGCATGTTTTTTTTTTTAAGTTGACGGG
>CAYXCX010000306.1:2109-2350 GCA_964463405.1 uncultured Clostridia bacterium | reverse complement strand
TAGGAGTTGGTGCTCTCGGCGTCGGCCTTGAGGTTGAGCAGCGCCTCCTGGCCGGCCTGCACGCTGCTCCAGTAGCCGAAGGTCCAGGCGATGCCGAAATAGTCGTTGTCGATGGTCTTGGGGATGTGGATCACCGGCAGTCCCAGGCGGTTCAGGTAGTTCGCCGTCTTGAGGGTGTCATCGCCGCCGATAGTGACCAGGTAGCCTATTCCCAGAGTCTCGAAGGCCTTCAGGATGTTGT
>CAYXCX010000306.1:0-2099 GCA_964463405.1 uncultured Clostridia bacterium | reverse complement strand
CCGACGTCCAGGCTGTCCAGCGCCTCCAGGATGTGCGTCAGCCGCCGGTTCTTTTCCGGGTCCTCCAGGTCGGCCGGCGACTGGATCAGCCGGCCGGGGTTGGCCCGCGAGGTCTTCAGGAACACGCCGCGCTGGTTGCGGATGCGCGAGATGCCGGCGTCGAGGACCTGGTAATGGACGTTGGGCGACAGGCAGTAGCGGTTGCCCCGGTCGTAGTCCTCCAGGAACTCGAAGCCGAAGTAGAAGCCGAGGATGGGGACGCAGGCGTTGATGAAGTTGAGGGCCACCGAGGAGATGACGGCGTTGGCCGACGGCGCCGGCCCGCCGGAGAACAGGATGGCCGCTTTCCTGTGGTTGGAGAAATCGAACATGCCCCTGATGGTAGGCGATTTCGCCCCGGCTGTCAAGCCGGCCCGGCCGCGCTTCCCATTTGCGGCGAAAAGGTGTATAGAATAATCATGGACACCTTCCGAGACGACCAGAACTGCTTCGTGTGCGGCAAGAAAAACGGGGCCGGCCTGCAGCTGGAGTATGTCCGCGACGCCGCCGCCGGCTCCGCCGAGACGCGGGTGGCCTTTCCGGTCCAGTTCCAGGGCTGGCGCAGCACCGTCCACGGCGGCCTGCTGGCCACGGTGCTGGACGAGACCATGATCCAGGCCGCGGGCGCCGCCGGCGTCAAGTGCGTCAGCGCCGAAATCACCGTCAAGTACCGCCGGCCGGCCCTGACCGGCGAGCCGCTGCGGGCGTCGGCCCGTGTCGTCAACTCGCGCGGCCGCATCGTGTTCGCCGAGGCGGAGATCGCCGATGGGCAGGGGCAGGTGCTGGCCCAGGCGGCGGGCAAGCTGTTTAAAGTGGAATAGGCCGAACTATCGTGACGCGTAACGCGTGACGCGTCACGCGTAAAAAACAAAATATTGTGAAATCGAAGATTTGGGCTAATAAAATAACCCGTTAATTGTTGGGTAGCCTCTTGCCATCTTCCCCTTTCTTCCCTCTCTCTTCCCTCTGTCTTCCCTCTGCCTTCCCTCTGTCTTCCCTGAGCATCCTTTCCACCATGCTGAATACTTCCTCAGGCGTGATGCGCGCCAGGCAGTCGACATGGGGGCAGGCGGGGAAGACGCCGTCGCGGTAGCAGGGGGCGCAGGGGAGCTGCTCCCCCTTCCAGAGGACGACGCTGCCCTCGGCCAGGGGTTTCTTCTCGCCGGGATGGGTGGGCCCGAATAGGGCGATCACCGGGGCGCCTACGGCGGCGGCCAGGTGCATGAGCCCGGAATCGTTGGCGATCACCAGCCGCGCCCGCTTCAGGAGCGCCGCCGCTTGGGCCAGCGTCGTGCGTCCGGTCAGGTCCAGAACCGCCGGATGGTCGGCGGCGATGGCGGCGGCGATCCGCACGTCCTGGCCGGCCCCGATCAGCACCGGTTGCAGGCCCGCCTGCAGCAGCAGTCCGGCTAGCTGCGAAAAATGCCCGGCCGGCCAGCGCCGGCTCGCCATCTCCTCCTTGACATTGGCCGCCCCCCCGGGGGCGAGGACGACATACGCGCCAAGGCGAGCCGGGGCGAGGATATTTTCCGCCGCCGCCTCGTCCGCTGCGGCCACGGGGAATTCCATGCGAAAATCGAGGCAGCGCACGCCCAGCGGCCGCAGCAGGTCGCAGTAATGGAAGACGTGGTGGCGGATGCCCTCGACGGCCACCGCGTCGGTGAGCAGCCAGGGGCGGCGCCGGCCCCGGCTGAAACCGACGCGGCGGCGGCAGCCGGCGAGAAACAGGATGAGGGCGAAGCGCGCGTCGCGGTGGAAATTGAGGCCCGCGTCGTAGCGCTCGCGGCGCAGCCGTCGCGCCGCCCGCAGCACTTCGGCCGCCTTGGCCAGCAGGCCGCCGTGGAAAAGCCGGCGGTCGTCCAGGGGGAAGACGCGGTCGACGTCGGGGTTGCCCCGCGCCGCGGCCGCGATGGAGCGGCCGGCCAGCAGGTGCAGCTCGTTGCCCGGGGCGCCGCGCTTCAGCGCCCGCAGGGCCGGGGTGGCCATCAGGAAATCGCCGATGGCGGCGGTCTTAACAACCAGGACCTTCAGCGGCTTTCCCGCGCCAGTCGTCGAGCAGG
>CAYXCX010000305.1:0-2366 GCA_964463405.1 uncultured Clostridia bacterium | reverse complement strand
CGCCCAGGGCGCGCCGCGGCGCCGGCAAGCTGGAACGTGGTGCTGGTGACCATCGATACCCTGCGCGCCGACCACGTCGGCGCCTACGGGGCCGGCCGCGCCCGGACGCCGGCGCTCGATGCCCTGGCCGCCGAAGGAACGCGCTTCCAGCACTGCGTCGCCCAGGCGCCGCTGACGCTGCCCTCGCATGCCTCGCTGCTCTCAGCCTGCCAGCCCCTTTTCCACCGCGTGCGCGACAACGGCGCCTTTCAGGCGCCGCCGGAGCTGGAGCTGGTCAGCGAGGTGCTGCGCGGCAAGGGCTTCGCCACCGCCGCCTTCATCGGCGGCTACGTCCTGCACGGCAAGTGGGGGCTGAACCAGGGGTTCGACCATTATTCCGACCGCTTCGATCCCGGACCGGGAGGCGACCTGGTGCTGCTGGCCAAGAAGAGGGCCGCCGCGGTCCTGGGCGACGCCCGGGCCTGGCTGGACAAGCTGGGCGGCCGCCGCTTCTTCGCCTGGGTCCACCTCTACGACCCCCATTTCCCCTACGAGCCGCCGCCTCCTTTCGACCGCCAAGGCCAGCCCTACCGCGGCGAGGTCGAGTACGCCGACCATGAGCTGGGGCGATTTATCTCCTACCTCAAGGAGACGGGGCTCTATGATCGCACCCTGATCGTCGTCACCGCCGACCACGGCGAAGGGCTCGACGACCACGGCGAGCAGAAGCACGGCTACTTTCTCTACGAGACGACCGTCCATGTGCCGCTGATCTTGCGCACCCCCGCGCGGGCGAAAGTGCCGGTGGTCGAGACGACCGTGCAGCTGATCGACGTGGCGCCGACCCTGCTCGACCTGCTCGGCATCGCCGCGCCCGCTTCCTGGCAGGGAGCGTCGCTGGCGCGCCTGCTGGCCGGGCAAAAGGACGACCGCTTCGGCGCCGCCTACAGCGAGACTTGGTATCCCCGCCTGCACTACGGCTGGGCGCCGCTCAAGGCCTACTACGAAGGGCGGCACAAGTACATCTTTGCCCCGCGCGACGAACTCTACGACCTGGAGCGGGACCCGGGCGAGTTGCGCAACCTGGCCGGAGAGCAGCCGAAAAGACGGGCCGCCCTGCGCGGCCGCGGCCTGGCCTTCATGCAGCGGTCCGGACGCAGCGCCCTGACCCCAGGCAGCGTGCAGGCCATGAGCGCCGATGACCGGCGCCGCCTGGCCGCCCTCGGCTACCTGGGCAGCGCCTCGTCGCTCGGCGACGAGGAGGGTGTCCTGGCCGATCCCAAGGACAAGCTGCCCGACTACGTCGCCTTCGGCCGGGCCGTGGCCCTGCTGGGCGAGGGACGCTGGCGGGAGTCGCTCGAGGAGGCGCGAAGCATCGTCGGGCGCAATCCCGAATTTGCCGACGCCGTCAACCTGGAGGGCAACGCCCTGCTGGCCGGCGGCATGGGCGCGGAGGCGCTGGCGGCGTTCCGCCGCGCCCTGGCCATCAAGCCCGAAGACGCCAACAACCGCCTCGACATCCTGAAATCTTTGGAAAAGCTGGATCGGCTCGACGAGGCGGCCGTTGAGGCCGAGCGCTTCCTGCGCGCCGCGCCCGGAGATTCCTCGCTGCTGGCCGCCCTGGGAAGGGTGCGCCTGGCCCAGGGGCGCGAAGAGGATGGGATCGCGGCGCTGCAGCGGGCGCTGGGAGCCGACCCGGGCATCTACCCCCGCCTGAACGAGGCTGCCGCGGCCCTGATCGTCCGCGGCCGTACCGCTGCCGCCCGCCGCCTGCTGGACGCGGTGCTCCAGGCGCAGCCGGAGGCCGCCGGCAGCCGCTATCTCCAGGGGCAGCTGGCCGAGACCGCCGGGCAAATGGCGGAGGCCGCCGGACATTACCGTCGCGAGCTGGAGATCGATCCGCGCCATTTCAAGGCGGCGGTCAATTTGGCCAACCTGCTCAAGCAGCGCGGGGAACTCGAGGAGGCGGCCCGCTTCTACCGTCTGGCCATCGCGGCCGAGCCCAAGCTGAAGGCGCCGCGCTTTCATCTGGCCGAGATCCTGCTGCGCCAGGGGCGAGACCTGCCGGAGGCGGTCTCCCTGTGCCGACAGGGGATCGAGCTGCCCCCGCCTGACCGGGAAACCCTGTTCGGTTACTATGTGCTGACCAATTTGTACAACGCCCTGGGCGACCTGGAGAACCGCGAGCTCTATACCCGCAGGGGCGAGGAGCTTATTTCCAAGCTCGAGAAGAAGAAATAGGCGATCTCTTAGTGTTAGTGTTAGTGTTTGTGTTAGCAAGAAACTAAACAAACTAACCGTGTCAGTGTCTCCCTGCAGGTCCCCGACAAGAGCAAGAAGCTCAACGAACTATTAGTGGTAGTGATAGTGGTAGTGGTAGCAGCGAG
>CAYXCX010000304.1:0-2369 GCA_964463405.1 uncultured Clostridia bacterium | reverse complement strand
AACCCCGGCCAGGGGCTGGAGTTCCTCAACCTGGTCAAGGGCGGCAACATCCCCAAGGAGTTCATCCCCGCCATCGAGAAGGGCTTCCGCGCCTCCATGGAGAGGGGGCCCTTCGCCGGCTTTCCCATGGTCGACGCGCGCTTCGTCCTGATCGACGGCTCCTTCCACGCCGTCGACTCCTCGGAGCAGGCCTTCAAGACCTGCGCCCAGCTGGCCATCAAGGAGGCGGTCGGCAAGGCGGCGCCGCACATCCTGGAGCCGATCATGAAGATCGAGGTCAACACCCCCGACGAGTACATGGGCGAGATCATCGGCGACGTCAACCGCCGCCGCGGCCGCATCGACAGCATGCGCCGCTACCGCAAGGGCTCGCAGAAGATCAACGGCGCCATCCCGCTGATGGAGATGTTCGGCTACGCCACGGTGCTGCGCTCGATGTCCAGCGGCCGCGCCAACTACTCGATCGAGTTCCTGCACTACGCGCCGCTGCCGCGCCAGATCGCCGAGAAGCTGCTCGCCGACCTGCGCGAAAAGAAGGCCGCCGAGAGAAAATAGCCGCGGCGGTCACTTCGCCCGCGCGGCTACTTGCGCGCCGACACCTTGATGCTGGCGACGGCGCTCAATGCCGCCTGGATCTCCTCGCGCGACAGGGTCTGCGCCTCCTCGGGAAAGTCGGCCCACAGGTCAACGGGCACCTTGGTCTCGGCCACGACCTCCACCGGGGCGAAGCCGGCCTTGGCCATGGCCGCCAGGTAGTCCTGGCGCTTCAGCGCGCCCCCGATGCAGCCGGTGTAGGCGGCGGCCGAATCCTTCACCGCCGCGGGAAGCTCGCCGTCGAGCACGATGTCGGAGACCATCAGGCGCCCGCCTGGCTTCAGCACCCGGTAGACCTCGCGGAACACCCTCTCCTTGTCGGGCGAGAGGTTGATGACGCAGTTGGAAATGACCGCGTCGACCGTGCCGTCCTCGACCGGCAGGTTCTCGATCTCGCCCATGCGGAACTCGACGTTTTTCAAGCCGCTTTTCCCGGCATTTTCCCGGGCCAGCCTGATCATCTCGTCGGTCATGTCCACGCCGATCACCCGCCCCTGCGGGCCGACCTGGCCGGCGGCCAGGAAGCAGTCGATGCCGCCGCCCGAGCCCAGGTCGAGCACCGTCTCGCCGGGCTTCAGCGAGGCCAAGGCCACCGGGTTGCCGCAGCCGAGTCCGAGGTTGGCCCCCTCCGGGATCATGGCCAACTCAGCGATCGTATAGCCGGCGGCCGCGCTCAACTCTTCAGCGGTTGGCGCCGTACCGCAGCAACCTGAGGACGAGGAGCAGCCGCACGATCCCGACGACGCGGCGATGCGGCCGTACCTTTTCCTGACTTCCTTTTTTATGTCTTTATTGGTCATGGAAACCTCCTGTTATTTCTTTTATTCCCGAAACAGTCCGGTCAGCACCGGCCCCAGCCTGTCCTTGACCATGCCGCCAAGCTCTTCGGCCTTGATCAGGGTCAGGCAGCAAACCGCGCCGTCTTTTTCCCAGGCCACCAGCGCCAGCTTGTCGCCGGCCCTGATTCCCGCCTTCTCGCGGATTTCCTTGGGCAGGATCATCTGCCCCCTCTCGTCCACGCTCAGCAGCGAGGCCACCTGGCAGCAGCCGCCCGCCTTGCCCCCCTTGCTTCTCGTCATTGCGTTTCTCCTGATTCTGATTTTTCAGTTTTTACTGATTTCTCTGATTATGATAACATCCATTTCGTGTCTTGTCAACAGCAAAAATCAAGAAAAGCCGAGCCTCCTCGCAAGGCCCGCCGGACATCGGGTCCCCTAGCGGAAGTACCTCACCCCGGAGGCGAAGAGCTTCTGGTCGCGGTCGCCGGGGACGTTCTTGTAGAGGTCACGGCCCAGCAGCCGCTCCGAGTGGCCCATCTTGCCCAGCACGCGGCCGTCGGGGCTGGTGATGCCCTCGACGGCCAGCAGCGAGCCGTTGGGATTGAAGAAGGGGTCCAGCGTCGGCCGGCCGTCGAAGCCGACGTACTGGGTGGCCACCTGGCCCAGCGAGAACAGCAGCTCCAGCGTCGCCGCCGGCGCCACGAAGCGCCCCTCGGCGTGGGCCACCGGCACCAGGTGCACGTCGCCCGCCCGGCACAGGGAGAACCAGGGCGACAGGGTGGAGACGACCTTGGTGCGCACCGGGCGGGAGACGAAGCGGCCGACCAGGTTGGCGGCCAGCGTCGGCGAGTCGGGCTGCGGGTCGCGGATCTCGCCGTGGGGCAGCAGCCCCAGCTTGACCAGCGCCTGGAAGCCGTTGCAGATGCCCAGCATCAGGCCGTCCCGCTGCTCCAGCAGGTTGGTAACCGCCGCCCGCAGCTGCGGCCCGCGGAAAAA
>CAYXCX010000303.1:1035-2370 GCA_964463405.1 uncultured Clostridia bacterium | reverse complement strand
TCAACGGCAGGTACTCCTATTTCGGCAAGCTGCTGACGAAGAAGCTCACCAAGATCATCAACGTGCCGGTGTTCAAGAACACCGGCAACGGCGTCTCCATGGCCACCAAGAACCTCGGCTACGGCGCCGTGTGCAACACCAGCCGCCTGCACAAGCCCCTGTTCTTCGACGTCTGCACAGAGGTGCTGGCCTTCCCCGTTCTGCGCGACAAGCTGGCGCTCAACGTCACCGACGGCCTGCGCGCCCAGTACGACGGCGGCCCCGGGCCGCTGGCCCAGGCCACCTGGTTCCTGAACACCCTCTATTTCGCCACCGACCCCTTCGCCCTGGACATGACCTGCCATAACCTGATCGTCGAGAAGCGCAAGGAGATGAAGGTGGCCGTGAACGAGCACCCGAAGTACAGCGAGTACCTGCGTTATGCCGAGCGCCTGGGCTTGGGCATCGCCGACCCGGCGAAGATCTCCTTTGTCGGGGCCTAGGCCGGCCTTGCGCGCCCTGGCCATCCTCCTGCTGCTGTCTGCCGCGGTGCCGGCCCTGGCTGGCGATTTCCCCGCCGACGGCTTCGTCCCCGGCTGGAAGCGCTCCGGGCCGGTCGAGGCCTACAACCCGTCGGCCCTGTACAACGTCATCGACGGCGGGGCCGAGCTGTTCCTGGAGATGGGATTCGCAGAGCTGCGCATGCAAAAATACGCCGGCGACGGAGCCGAGATCGCCGTCGAGGCCTACCGCATGGAAAGCCCCGCCGCCGCCCTGGGCATCTACCTGCTCAAGTGCGGCCGCGAGACGCCGCTGGCCGAAATCGGCGCCCGCAACACGGGCGACGCCTTCCAGGTCGCCCTGGTGCAGGGCGATCATTTCTTCTTCATCAACAACTTCAGCGGCCGCCGGGAGCTGCTGCCGGTGATGGCCGAGCTGGCGCGGCGCCTCGCCAGGACCGTCCCGGCTGCCGCAGTGAGCGAGCTGGATGTCCTGCCGCCGCAGGGCATGGTCCCGGGCTCGGCGCTGCTGCTGCGCGGCCCCTACTCGCTGCAGGCGGTCTATACCCTGGGCGAGGGCGACGTGCTGCGGCTGGAGGGGAAGCGCTTCGCCGCCGCCGCCGCCTACCGCGAAGGGGACGGGGAGCACACCCGCATCGTGGCGCCCTACGAGAACGAGGAGAGGGCCGGGCAGGCCTTTGCCTCCCTGCGCCGCAACCTGGACCCCTACCTGAGGCTGCTGGGGGAAGGCGAACGGCACGTCGAGTTCCAGGACTTCCAGAACCTTTTCGGCCGCGCCGAATGGCGGGGCCGGCAAATCGAGATCCGGGTCAGGATGGCGCGGCGGCCCGAGCGC
>CAYXCX010000303.1:0-1025 GCA_964463405.1 uncultured Clostridia bacterium | reverse complement strand
GCCGTGATCGGAAAAACCGCATGCCCAGGAGGCTGCTCATGAAACGCATTTTATTTTTGCTTCCGTCTCTTGCCCTTATTTTTTCGGTGGTGCTGCCCGCCGCCGCCCGCCCGGCCGGCGAAGACGAGTTGACCGCGGCGTTCACGGCGCTGCAGCGGTCGTTCGAGAACAAAATCGCCGGGATCAAGAGCCAGGAGGAGTTTTCCAAGTTTCATGGCGAATACCAGGCCGCCTTGGAGAGCCTGCTGGCAAAGCACGACGCCGCCCCGGCCGGCGACGCCGCCGAGCTGACGCGGGCGCGCATACTGTGGCAACTCAAGCGCCAGGCCGAGGCCGACGCCAGGCTGAAGCCCCTTGAGGACAAGAAAGGACCGCTCCAGGTCGAGGCCAAGCTGCTCCAGGCCAGGATGCTGGCTGGCCAGGGCAAACTGGACGCGGCCGCCGCCTTGTTCCGCCAGGTCGAAGCTGCGGCGCCGCGCACGGCCGACTATTTCCAGGTGCTGGCAGCCCTGGCCCTGGAGTCGCCCGACGACGGGCTGCGCGACGCCTACTGCCGCAAGCTGCTGGCCGCCGCCGACCTGCCGCCGGATCTCGCCCGCTACCGCGTCTATTTCGTCACCACCCGGGCCGAGATCGCCATGAAAAAGCGGGACAGCGCCGCGGCCAGGAAGATCCTGGAGGCGGGGCTGAATGAACTGGGCGGCGAGCGCGAGAGAAAGGCCCTGCAGTCGGCCTTGAAGCAGCTGGAGTTCATCGGCCGGCCGGCGCCGGCGATCCAGGCCGAGACCTGGCTGAACTCGGCGCCGCTGGCCCTGGACCAGCTCAAGGGCAAGGTGGTGGTCATCGACTTCTGGGCCCCCTGGTGCGGGCCCTGCCGCCAGGTCATCCCCACCCTGCTCAAGGACTACAACGAGCTGAAGGACCGCGGGCTGGTGGTCATCGGCTTCACCAAACTCTACGGCCGCTACAGCGACGACGAGCAGAACAAGGGCCCGGTGCCGGCCGACGAGGAACGGAAGCTGATC
>CAYXCX010000302.1:0-2373 GCA_964463405.1 uncultured Clostridia bacterium | reverse complement strand
CTCCAGCTTCTTGTCGGCGCCGCCCGCTAGCAGGCGGCCGACGGCGGCGCGCAGCAGCTTGCGGTTGGCGTCGACGGCCAGGCGCATGCCCAGGCCGTACTCGGCGTTGTCCTCGAACAGCGAGTTGGACCAGGCCGGGCCGCGGCCGTCCTTGCCCACGCAGTAGGGGGTGGTGGGGAAGGTGCCGCCGTAGATGGAGGAGCAGCCGGTGGCGTTGGCGATGATCATGCGCTCGCCGAACAGCTGCGAGGCCAGCTTGATGTAGGGAGTCTCGCCGCAGCCGGCGCAGGCGCCGGAGAACTCGAACAGCGGCTTGCGGAACTGCACGCCCTTGAACTGGGCCAGGGTGGTGCCGTCCAGGATGTTGTCGGGCAGGTCCTCGAAGAAGCGGGCGTTCTCCGCCTCGCCGGCCTGGCGTTCGGCCTCGATGGGGCTGAACTCCAGGGCCTTGGTCTTGGCCGGGCAGACGTGGACGCAGTTGCCGCAGCCGGTGCAGTCCTCGATGTAGACCTGCACCTTGTATTCCAGTTTCTTGTCGTTCTTGGTGTTTGATTTGACCGTCTTGAAGGCCGCCGGGGCCTGGGCCAGCTGCGCCGGCTCGATCTGCTTGGCGCGGATGGCGGCGTGCGGGCAGACCAGCGAGCACTGGTTGCACTGGATGCAGTTGGCGCTGAGCCAGCGCGGCACCTGCGGGGCGATGCCGCGCTTCTCCAGCCTGGCGGTGGCCGTCGGCACCTTGCCGTCGAGCGGCATCTGCGAGACCGGCACCGAGTCGCCCTTCAGGTGCATCAGCTTGTCGATGACGGTGCGGGCGAACTCGGAGGCGCCGTCGGGAATCAGCTTGGGCACGGGAGCCGAACGGGTGATCTCCTGGACGCTTGCCGGGACCTTGACCAGCTGCAGCGCGTCGCTGGTGCGGTCGACGGCGTCCCAGTTCATCTGGACGATCTTTTCGCCCTTCTTCTCGTAGGTCTTCTTGATCGAGTCCTTGATCAGGCGGATGGCCTCGTCGGCGGGCAGCACGCCGGAGATCTTGAAGAAGGCCACCTGCATGACGGTGTTGATGCGCTTGCCCAGGCCGACGCCGTCGGCGATCTCCAGGGCGTCGATGTTGTAGAACTTGATCTTCTTGCGGATGATCGTCTCCTGCATGTCGCGGGTGAGGTGGCCGAAAACCTCGTCGTTGCCCCACTCGGAGTTGAGCAGGAACGTCCCGCCCTCCTTGATGCCGCCGAGCACGTCGTAGCGGCCGATGTAGGCCGGGTTGTGCAGGGCGACGAAGTCGGCCGCGGTCGACAGGTAGGGGGCGCGGATGGGGCTCTTGCCGAAGCGCAGGTAGGAGATGGTGATGCCGCCCGATTTCTTGGAGTCGTAGGAAAAGTACCCCTGGGCATACATGTCGGTGTGGTCGCCGATGATCTTGATCGAGTTCTTGTTGGCGCCGACCGTGCCGTCCGAGCCCAGGCCCCAGAAAATGCAGGAGATGGTGTCGCTTTTTTCGATGCTGAACCCCTCATCGAAGGGGATGGAGCGTTTGGAGACGTCGTCGCGGATGCCGACGGTGAAGTCATGGAAGCAGGCGCCGTCCAAATGGTCGAACACCGCCTTGGCCATGCCCGGAGTGAACTCCTTGGAACTGAGCCCGTAGCGGCCGCCGATGATGGTCAGCCCCTTGTTGGCCAGGGCGGCGACCACGTCCAGGTAGAGCGGCTCGCCCAGGGCGCCCGGCTCCTTGGTGCGGTCGAGCACGGCGATCTTCTTCACCGACTTGGGCAGGGCCGCGGTAAAGGCCGACAGCGAGAAGGGGCGGTAGAGGCGGACCTTGAGCAGGCCGAGCCTGGCGCCGTTGCGGTTGAGGTGCAGCACCGTCTCCTCCAGCGTCTCGCAGGCCGAGCCCATGGCGATGACCACGCGGTCGGCCTCGGGGTGGCCGACGTAGTCGAACAGCTTGTAGGAGCGGCCGACCTTCTTGCCGACGATGTCCATGCATTTCTGCACGATGGCCGGGGTCTTCTCGTAGTGCAGGTTCACCGTTTCGCGCCCCTGGAAATAGACGTCGGGGGCCTGCTGGCCGACTTTCAGCACCGGCCGGTCGGGGGTCAGGGCGCGGGCGCGGAATGCCTCGACGGCTTTCATGTCCAGCAGCGAGGCCAGGGTCTCGTACTCGATCATGTCGACCTTCTGGATCTCGTGCGAGGTGCGGAAGCCGTCAAAGAAGTTCAGGAAGGGCACCCAGGACTCCAGCGTGGCCAGGTGCGAGACCACGGCCAGGTCCATGACCTCCTGCACCGAGGCGGCGGCCACGAGGGCGAAGCCGGTGTTGCGCACGGCCATGACGTCGGAATGGTCGCCGAAGATGGAGAGCGACTGGCA
>CAYXCX010000301.1:0-2375 GCA_964463405.1 uncultured Clostridia bacterium | reverse complement strand
CGGCCTGGCCGGCATGATCGACACCCTGCACGGCTTCGGGCTGAAGCTGAAGAGCCGCGGCATCGACAGCCCCTTTGCCCGCATCCGCCAGGCCTACCAGTACGCCTCGCTGGCCGAGGCCAAGGCCGACGTCGAGGCGGTCGGCGCCGAGATCGACCGCAGCGGCTTCCCCGACGAGCTGTGCCCGCTGGTGGTCGGCTTCGCCGGCTACGGCAACGTCTCGCGCGGCGCCCAGGAGATCTTCGACCTGCTGCCGCACAAGATCCTCTCGGCCGAGGCCCTGCTGGAGATGATCGACAACTTCTCCAGCGACAACCTCAACCTGGTCAAAGTGGTCTTCAGCGAGGACGACCTGGTGCGGCCGCGGCAGGGCGGCTTCGACCTGCAGGACTACTACGCCCACCCGGAGCGCTACGAGAGCAAGTTCGAGAACTACCTGCCGCTGCTCTCCGTCCTGGTCAATTGCATCTACTGGAGCGAAAAGTACCCGCGGCTGGTGACCAAGGAGTACCTGAAGCGGCGCACGATCCTGGAGTCGACACCGCGCCTGCAGGTCATCGGCGACATCAGCTGCGACATCGGCGGCTCGATCGAGATCACCCACAAGGCCACCATGCCCGACGAGCCATTCTTCACCTACTTCGCCGCCGAGGAGCGCTTCGCCGACGGCGTCGAGCCGCTGGGCACCACGGTCATGGCCGTCGACAACCTGCCCTGCGAATTTCCCCGCGAGTCGTCGCTCGAGTTCTCGCGGGTCCTGCGCGACTTCGTGCCGGCCGTCGCCGCCGCCGACTTCGCGCGTCCGGCCGAGAGCCTGGGCCTGCCTGAGCCGATCCGCCGGGCGCTGCTGCTGCAACGCGGCGGCTTCGCCCCCGAGTACGCATTCATGAAGGAATTCATCCGCTAGGAGGAACGCATGAACAAGATCCTGGTCCTGGGAGCCGGGCTGGTCAGCCGCCCGGGGGTCCGCTACCTGCTGGAGCGCGCCGGGCTCGAGGTCACCGTGGCCTCGCGCACCGTGAGCAAGGCCGAGGCGCTCGTGGCCGGCAGCGCCAACGGCCGCGCCGCGGCCGTCGACGTGGAGAACGAGAGCGAACTGGCGGCGCTGGTCGGCAGCCACGACCTGGCCATCAGCCTGCTGCCCTGGACCCACCACCTGCGCGTGGCCGACCTGTGCCTGAAGCTCGGCAAGCACATGGTCACCACCTCCTACGTCAGCGAGGGCATGAAGAAGCTCGCCCCCGCCGTCCGCGAAAAGGGGCTGATCTTTCTCAACGAGATCGGCGTCGACCCGGGCATCGACCACATGTCGGCCATGAAGATCATCCACCAGGTCGAGGCCGAGGGCGGCAAGGTGCTGCACTTCCACTCCTACTGCGGCGGCCTGCCGGCTCCCGAGCACAACGACAACCCCTTCGGCTACAAGTTCTCCTGGAGCCCGCGCGGGGTGGTGCTGGCCTCGCGCAACTCGGCCCGCTACCTGGAGGACGGCCGCATCGTCGAGATCCCCGGCCGCGACCTGTTCGCCAGCCCGCGCGTCGAGGAGGTCGAGGGGCTGGGCACCTTCGAGGTCTATCCCAACCGCGACTCGGTCCCCTACAAGGATCTCTACGGCCTGAAGGACGCCCTGACGGTCATCCGCGGCACCTACCGCAACCTGGGCTGGTGCGAAACGCTGAAAAAGATCGTCGAGCTGGGCCTGGTCGACGAGACGCCGCGCGCCGGCCTGAAGGGGCTCCGCTTCCGGCAGCTGACGGCCCTGCTGGTCGGCGCCCCTGCCGACGGGAACCTGCGCCGGGCCGCGGCCGCCAAGCTGGGCCTGCCGGCCGCTTCGCCGGTCCTGGACCGCCTGGACTGGCTGGGGCTGTTCGGCGACGACACGATCCCCGAGGCCGGCAGCACCCTGGACGTGCTGAGCGCCCGGCTGCAGGAGAAGCTCTACTTCCGCGAGGGCGAAAAGGACCTGCTGCTGCTGCGCCACCGCTTCGTCGTCGAGAACGCCGACGGCAGCCGCGACCAGATCACCTCGACGCTGATCGACTTCGGCATCCCCTTCGGCGACAGCTCGATGGCGCGCACGGTCAGCCTGCCCATGGCCATCGGCACGCGCCTGATCGCCGAGGGGCGCATCACGCGCCCGGGGGTGCTGATCCCGGTCACCCCCGACATCTACGGGCCGGTGCTGGCCGAGCTGGAGACGCAGAACATCAGGATGGTGGAGAAGAGACTCCACCTGAAGTAGCGCCCGTGGACAGCAAGACCGTCGGCCGGACCGGCGAGCAGGCGGCGGCCGCCTTCCTGAAGGATAAGGGCTACCAGATCCTCCAGCCCAACTTCCGCGCGGCCGGCGCCGAGGTGGACCTGGTGGCCCGCAT
>CAYXCX010000300.1:0-2383 GCA_964463405.1 uncultured Clostridia bacterium | reverse complement strand
AGTGTTAGTGGTAGTGGTAGTAGCGAGCAATAAACGGGCTTTGGTGATGAGAAAAGCCGAAGGCAAGCTCGCCGAACTGAGTTGAGCCGAACTTGCAAAAATGCCTCATGCTGAGGAATTTTTTTGTTGAAAGAGTTCGCTGATTGCGGTTACTACCACTAACACTAACACTAACACTAACACTAAGAGATCGTCTCTTTAATAACGAAAACTGCGGCTGCAGTCCAAACAGACGTACAGGCGCGGGCCGACGCGGTCGCGGCTCTTCTCCCGGCGTTGCCGCCAGAACAGCAAGAGGGCCAGGAGCAGGATCAGCGCCGCCGGCAGGCTGGCGCGGCCGAGCAGGAAGAACAGCGCGACCGCCAGCAGCGAGAGGATAAAGAACAGGGCGCCCAGAATCACGTCCAGCGGCGTGCCGCCGCTGCCGGGGCGCCCTTCGCTCTCATGGGGCAGCGTGGCGCTCGAGCCGCAGGCCGGGCAGGCCGGATGCGGGGCGCTCACGCTTCCGTCAGGATGCGCGTCCCCAGCGCCTGGTTGAACTCGGAAAACAACTTGCCGTCGCCGCCGGCCTTGAGCTGCTCGGCGAAAATGCTCATGCGCGAATCGAGCAGGTCGAGCAGGTGCAGCAGGTACGCCTCTCGCGTCTTGGGCACCTCGGGCGAGCCGAACTCCTTCTGGCCGTGGTGGGCGACGATCAGGTGCTGGATGCGCACGCTCAGCGCATCGGGAAAATCGGGGATGCGCCGGACCAGGTCCACGAAAACCTTCAGGCTGATCACCAGGTGGCCGAGCAGCCCGCCGGCCAGGGTGGTCTCCAGGGCCGGCTGCGTCCTGAACTCCTCGGTCTTGCCGATGTCATGGAACAGGGCGCCGACCAGCAGTTCTTCGACGTTCAGCCCGTAGTGGGGAGCGACGGCCAGGACCAGCTTCAGCAGCGCGTGGGTGTGCTGCAGCAGGCCGCCGGCGAAGGCGTGGTGAATTTTCTGCGCGCCGTAGGCCTGGGCGAACACCGGGCCGAACTCCTCCCGGAACAGCTCGCCCAGCCGGCGCAAGTGGGGGTCGCGCAGGTTGGCCTCGAGCAGGGCGAAGGTCTCTGCCAGCAGCGCCTCGTGGTCGAAGGGCGGGCGCTCGGCGAAGTCCTCGGGCGCCAGGGGGTCGCCGGGCTCGAGGGGGCGGGCGTGGGTGATGGACAGCTGGGGCTTGCCGCGGTATTCGCGCACCTCGCCGGCAAAGTGATAGACGCCGCCGGCCTGGATGACCTTGTGCAGCGCGTCGACGTTGTCCCAGATCTTGGCCGGCATGCGGCCGCTGCGGTCAGCCAGCTGCAGGTCGAGATAATCCTTCTTGCTGTTGAGCGACTTGCGGCGGCTGATCTCCTGGACGCGGTAAAACCAGTGGAACGTTTCGCCGGCTTTCAGAGCGGCCAGCGGCTGCGGCTCGCCCTTGGCCTTGTCGAACAGGTTCATCGCGGGCTCCTTATCTTGATTTCAATGCGGGCGGCGGCGCGCAGTTCGCCCAGCCAGTCGGCCAGCCGCCTTTCCGTCCGCTGCCGGCGCAGGAAGGCCTCGATCTGCGGCGTCATCTCGACCAGGCTCAGCGGCTCCAGGCCGATCTGCCGGTGCGAGGGCAGATAGACGCCGTTGTAGAACGCCTCGATCTCGTCGAAGGGGATCATGAGCTCCATGGGAAACTTCTCGCGCAGCACCTTCTCGTAGAGCACTTTCTCGCGGATGAAAGCCTGGTAGTCTTCCCAGCTCATGCCGAATTTTCGCAGCGTCGCCTGCAACGCTTCCAGCGAGCCGGCCTTCTGCAGGATCTGCGTCTGCACAGCCTCGACGTCCTCCTCGTCGAGGACGAACTCGTCGCGGTACTCCTGGGCGATCACCTTGTGGTCGACCAGGTCGTTCAGGACGCGGAAATAGAGGTTGTCCGCGCTCTCGTTTTCCAGGCCCGGCGCCGGGAACAGGGCCACGGCCCGCTCGATGTCGTGCAGGGTGAGGATCTCCTCGTTGACCTGGGCGGCGATCTTGTCGACCAGGATCCCCTCGGGAGCCGCCGGCAGGAGCAGCAGCGGCAGCAGCAGGCTGGCGGCCAAGGGCGGAGCGGGGAAGGCGCGGCGGCGGAGGCGCATGGGTCCGATGGTAGCAGAAAACCGGAGGAAACTCAATTAGAACCTCAACGAGCTCTTAGTGTTAGTGTTAGTGTTAGTGTTAGCAAAAGCAATCAACGAACTCTTTTGCATCGCCGCTTCGAATCACGAGCGATCGAAACTACCGCCATTACTAGGTCAGCCTGTCCCTAGTATTTCGTTCGATGCGGTTCCTATCACTAACACTAACACTAACACCAGATCTGTCCAAAATAACTTTTAAAAAGCCTTGGC
>CAYXCX010000299.1:0-2384 GCA_964463405.1 uncultured Clostridia bacterium | reverse complement strand
GGTCTCGCGCTACTCGCTGCTCTGATGCTCAAGTCCTCGCGCTGGATCCGCGAGCAGGCCGAGCGCCACCGCCTGCTGGAGCCCTTCGTCGCCGCGTCGGTGCGCGCCGGCGTCGTCTCCTACGGCCTGGGCCCCTACGGCTACGACCTGCGCCTCGACCGCACCTACCGCCAGCCCAAGGGAACGGCCGCGCCCCTCGACCCGCACCGCATGGCCGAGGAGGACTTCGAGACGCGCAGCCAGGACGCCATCCTCATCCCGCCCGGCCAGTTCATCCTCGGCCGCAGCGTCGAGTACTTCCGCATGCCCAAGACGGTCCTGGGCCTGGTCTTCGGCAAGTCTACCTACGCCCGCTGCGGCGTGCTGGTCAACGTCACGCCGCTCGAGCCCGAATGGACGGGCTACCTGACCCTGGCCATCGCCAACCTGGGGCTGCGGCCGGCCGTGGTCCACGCCGGCCAGGGCATCGCCCAGGTCCTGTTCATCGAAAGCGCCGAGGCGCCGCTCCAGACCTACAAGGACCTGCGCGGCAAGTACGACGGCCAGGACGAGGTCACCGTCGCCCGCATCCAAAAGGGATGAGGCCCGCGGCGGCGCGGCCGGGGAGCCGGCCGTGAGGATCGGCTATCCCTGCCTCAACCGCGCCGTCGGCTGCACGCCGGGCGGCACCTTCCGCCTGGCCTCCTACTCGCCGGAGCGGCTGGCCGAGACCGTCGCCGCCAACCTGGACTGCCTGGAGCGCATCCTGCAGTACAACCTGGACCACGGGCTGCTCTTTTTCCGCATCACCTCCGACCTGGTCCCCTTCGCCTCGCACCCGGTCTGCCGCGCTCCCTGGCGGCGCCGCTTCGCCCCGCGCTTCGCCGCCCTGGGGCGCTTCATCCGCCGCGCCGGCATGCGCGTCTCCATGCACCCCGACCAGTTCACCCTGATCAACTCCCCCGACGGGGAGATTTTCCGGCGCAGCGCCGCCGAGCTGGAGTACCACGCCGCCGTCCTGGACCTGCTGGGGCTCGACGCCACGGCGCGCATCCAGATCCATGCCGGCGGCGTCTACGGCGACAAGCCGGCGGCGATCGACCGCTTCTGCGCCCGCTTCGAGCGGCTCAGCGCGGCGGTGCGCCGGCGCCTGGTCGTGGAGAACGACGACCGCCTGTTCACCCTGGCCGACTGCCTGGAGATCAGCCGCCGCTGCGGCATCCCCGTGCTGTTCGACTCCTTCCACCACCGGCTGAACCGCCGCGGCGAGAGCGAGCCCGCGGCGCTGGCCCTGGCCGCCGCCACCTGGGGCAGGGGGGACGGCCCGCCCATGACCGATTACAGCTCGCAAAAACGGGGCGCCCGCCCGGGCAGCCACGCCGAGAGCGTCGACCTGCGCCACTTCGCCCGTTTCGCCGCCCACGCCGCCCCGTTCGCCTGCGACGTCATGCTCGAGATCAAGGACAAGGAGCGAAGCGCCCTGCGCGCCCGCGCCCTGCTGGTCCGCCGGGGACTGATCCGCCAATCGTGAGCGCCGCCGCGGCGGCAAGGAGGAAACCATGGGACATACGCTGGCCTTGGCCGCAGCGATCGTGTTCGTCTACATGACCGGGGCCTTTTTCCTGGCGCTGCGCAGGCGCAACAACGGCGTCGCCGACATCGCCTGGGGGCCGGGATTCATCGTTTGCGCCTGGGCCGTGTTCCTGCTGCGCGGCCAGGCCCACCCGCGCGCCTGGCTGGCGCTGGCGCTGGTGACGCTGTGGGGCGGCCGCCTGGCCTGGCACATCTTCCGCCGCAACCGTGGCCGGGAGGAGGATTTTCGCTACGCCGCCTGGCGCCGGCAATGGGGCAGGTGGTTCGTGCCCCGCACCTTCCTGCAGGTGTTCATGCTCCAGGGCCTCTTGCTGCTGCTGATCTCGGCTCCGCTGCTGCTGGTCGTGGGCCAGCCGCAGCCGCCACTGGGCTGGCTTGACCTGCTCGGCGCCCTGGTCTGGCTCAAGGGCTTCCTTTTCGAGGTCATCGGCGACCGCCAATTGGCCGCATTCATCAAAGATCCGGCCAATCGCGGCAAACTCATGACCCGAGGATTATGGAGCCTCACCCGCCATCCCAACTATTTCGGCGAAGCCGTCCTTTGGTGGGGCATGGGCATCATCGCCCTCTCGGCGCCTAATGGCTGGCTGGGCCTTGTCGGCCCGGCCGTCATCACCTTCCTGCTGCTGTTCGTCTCCGGCGTGCCGCTGCTGGAAAAGAAGTACGCCGGCCGCCCCGACTGGGAGGACTATAAAAAGCGCACGTCAAAGTTCGTGCCCTGGTTCCCCAGAAAATCATAAAAGGCTGTGCTTGGAGATTTCCGATCCTTCGTGACGCGTAACGCGTAACGCGTGACACGCAACCGCATTCAA
>CAYXCX010000298.1:0-2395 GCA_964463405.1 uncultured Clostridia bacterium | reverse complement strand
CATGGCCGCCAGGACGACGTCGCCGCCGTCGCGCAGCACCGGGGCGTGCCCGGGCGCGAAACGGGTGCCGGGGGCGAGCACGGTCTGCAGGTTGCCGCGCGTCAGGCGGATGAAGAACGGGCCGGGCGCGGCGGCGGCGTATTCGACGGCCGCCGCCGTCTCCACCGCGTCGGCGGGCACGATGACCGTCAGCCCGGGAAGGCTGCGGGCCAGGGCCACGTCTTCCAGCGCCTGGTGGGTGGCGCCGTCCTCGCCGACGCCCAGGCCGGCGTGGGTGCCTACCAGCTTGACGTTGGCCCGGTTGTAGCACACCGACTGGCGCACCTGGTCGAAGGCGCGGCCGATGAGGAAGGCGCAGAACGAGCTGGCGAAGACCGTCTTGCCGGTCAGGGCCAGGCCGGCGGCGGTCGAAACCATGTCCTGCTCGGCCAGGCCCATGTCGAAGAAGCGCCCGGGGAACTCCTTGGCGAAGACCTGGGTCTGGGTCGACTTGGCCAGGTCGGCGTCGAGGACGACCAGGTCGGGGTTGGACCGGCCCAGGCGCAGCAGGGCCTGGCCGTAGGCGTTGCGCAGGCTTTCAGCGGCCATCGCCCAGCTCCTGCAGCGCCTGCTCCGTCTGGCGGGCGTCGGGCGCCTGGCCGTGGAAGGCGACATTGTCCTCCATGAACGAAACCCCCTTGCCCTTGACGGTGCGGGCGACGACCAGCGTCGGCCGCTCGCGCTCGGCGGCGAAGGCGGCCAGGGCGGCTTCGATCTGGCCGAAGTCATGGCCGTCGATCTGTTCGACGCGCCAGCCGAAGGCCTGCCACTTGGCGCCGACCGGTGCGATGTCCTTGACGGCGCTCACCCGGCCGTCGATCTGCAGGTCGTTGTAGTCCAGGAAGACGCAGAGGTTGGCCAGCTTGCGGAAGCCGGCGGTCATGGCCGCCTCCCAGATCTGACCCTCCTGCGACTCGCCGTCGCCGATCAGGGCGAAGACGCGAGCCGGGCTTTGGGACAGGCGCAGGCCCAGGGCCATGCCGCAGGCCATGGACAGCCCCTGGCCCAGCGACCCGGTCGAGGCCTCGACGCCCGGGGTGTCCAGGCGGTGGGGGTGGCCCTGCAGGCAGGAGTCGGCCTGGCGCAGGCGGTCAAGCTCGGCGGCCGGGAAAAAGCCGCGCTCGGCCAGGGCGGCGTACAGCACCGGGGCGGCATGCCCCTTGGACAGGACGAAGCGGTCGCGGTCGGGCATGGCCGGATTTCGCGGGTCGAGGCGCATCTCGCGGAAGAACAGGAAGGCGACGATATCGGCCGCCGAGAGCGAGCCGCCGGGATGGCCCGAGGCGGCCCGGGAAATCATGCGCACGATGTGCAGGCGCAGGCGGCGGGCGGTCTCGGCCAGTTCCTTCCGTTCCGGGTCGTTCATGCGCGGCCCCTCGGCGAAACCGGGGTCAAGCCTCGGCCTCGGCCTCGATTTTTCTGTACAGGATGCGCCCGCAGCTCTCGCAGACCATCAGGTCGGAGGAGAGGATCATCTCGCTCAGGATCTGGGGGCGGATCTTGATGTTGCAGACGCCGCAAAAATCGCTGTGCACGTAGGAGACGACCTTGCCGGCCTTCTTGACGAAGAGGTTGTCGTAGGCCTTGAGCAGCTTGGGCTCGACGCGGGCGCGCAGCTCCTTCTTGTTGCGCGTTTCCTCGGCCAGCTTGCTGCGGTGGTATTCCAGGTTGCTCTGCATGTCCTTGATCTGCTGGTTGTAGGTGGCGGCGATCTTCTGGAACTCGCCTTCGGCCTCGCGGATGTTGGCCATGATCTCGTCCGACTCGATCATCTTCTCGATGATCTTCTCTTCCACGCCGACGATGTTCGCTTCCTCGAACTTGATCTCGTTGCTGAAGCCCTGGAATTCCTTGTTGGTCGTCACCTTCTTCATCTGTTCCTTGTATTTGCCGATCTTGTCGCGGATGGCGACGATCTCGCGCTCCAGCTTCTTGCGCTCCTCGCCGTTGACCTGCAGGCGCTTCTTGGCCTTTTCGATCATGTCGGAGCGGGAATCGCGCTCGTCCTCCAGCGCCTTGATCTTGAGGGGGATGTCGTGGATGACGGCTTCGATTTCCTTGAGCTGGTCGTCTTTCAGCTGCAGCGCGTACAAGATGTCAAGTCCTTCTTTCAAGAAAACTCCTTCACGGGCGCTTCTACTGGGCCTACCAGGATTCGAACCTGGAACCGACCGGTTATGAGCCGGCAGCTCTAGCCGTTGAGCTATAGACCCGAGCCAGAGGCAAGAGTAACAAAATCGCGCCCGGCTGTCAATACCGAAGCGGCCGGTGGAGAGATAAAGGGGTAGAGTGGTAAAGGGGTAAAGGGGTAGAGTAAGAGAGTTTTAAAGGCAAAAGGTAAAAGTAAAAAAAAAGA
>CAYXCX010000297.1:1290-2400 GCA_964463405.1 uncultured Clostridia bacterium | reverse complement strand
GTCAGGGCCAGCAGCGAGCCCTGGTTGCGCAGGTTGAGGAAGGGCTCCGCGAAGCCCAGCAGCCCCTCGTCGTACAGCACCTTGGTCCAGAAGCGGGCATAGAGCAGGTGCGAGCGGGCGTGCTCGATGCCGCCCGTATACTGGTCGACGGGCAGCCAGTAGTCGAGCGCCTGGCGCGAGGCGAAGGCCCGGTCGTTGGCGGGGTCGGCGAAGCGCAGGAAGTACCAGGAGGAGCAGGCGTAGCCCCCCATGGTGTCGGTCTCGCGGCGGGCGGCGCCGCCGCAGCGCGGGCAGGCCGTGCGCACGAACGAATCGATGGCGGCCAGCGGCGACTCGCCGGTCCCGGTGGGCTGGTAGTGCTCCACGTCGGGCAGCAGCACCGGCAGCTGCTCTTCGGGCACGGCCACCTCGCCGCAGGCCGGGCAGTGGACGATGGGGATCGGCGCCCCCCAGTAGCGCTGGCGGGAGATGAGCCAGTCGCGCAGGCGGTAGTGGACCTGCGGGCGGCCGGCGCCCTTCTCCTCCAGCCAGCGGTTGATAGCCTTCTTGAACTCGGCCGTTGGCAGCCCGCTCCACTGGCCGGAATGGACGGCGATGCCCTCGGCCGGATCGGCGGCCTGCAGCTCGCTTGCCGAGCCGTCGCGGCTGACCACCTGCACGATGGGCAGGTGGAACCTGCGGGCGAAGGCGAAATCGCGCTCGTCATGGCCGGGCACGCACATGATGGCCCCGGTGCCGTAGCCGGGCAGGACGTAATCGGCGGTCCAGACCGGAATTTTTTCGCCGTTGACCGGGTTGACGGCGTAGGCGCCGGTGAAGACGCCCGTCTTGCTGCGCTCGGCGTTCAGGCGGTCGATCTCCGACTCGCCCTGCGCCCGGCGCGCGTAGGCCTCGACCTCGGCGCGGCGCTCGGGAGCGGCCAGCTCCGCGAGCAGCGGGTGCTCGGGGGCCAGCACGATGAAGGTGGCGCCGAACAGGGTGTCGGGGCGGGTGGTGAAAACGCGGATCGACTTGCCCGGGGCGCCGGCGACGGCGAAATCGACTTCGGCTCCCTCGCTGCGGCCGATCCAGTTGCGCTGCATCTCCTTCATCCCCTCCGACCAGGCGAGC
>CAYXCX010000297.1:0-1280 GCA_964463405.1 uncultured Clostridia bacterium | reverse complement strand
GTGATGCGGAAGAACCACTGCGGCATGGGCTTCTTTTCCACCGGCGCATCGCAGCGCCAGCAGCGGCCCTCCTTGACCTCCTCGTTGGCCAGGCCGGTCTTGCAGGCCGGGCACCAGTTGATCGGGGCAGTGGCCCGGTAGGCCAGTCCCTTGCGGTGGAGCAGCAGGAACATCCATTGCGTCCACTTGTAGTAACCGGGCAGGCTGGAGTTGATCTCGCGCTCCCAGTCGTAGGAACAGCCGGTCTTGACCAGCGTTTCGCGATAGGCGGCGGCGTACTCGGGGACCATCTCGCGCGGGTTGCGGTTGCGGCGGATGGCCTCGTTCTCGGCCGGCTGGCCGAAGGCGTCCCAGCCCATGGGATGGAGGACGTTGAAGCCCTTCATGCTCTGGTAGCGGCAGAAGGCGTCGGTGGGCACGTAATTCTTGAGGTGGCCGACGTGCAGCCCCGAGCCCGAGGGGTAGGGAAACATCTCCAGGCAGTAGTATTTCGGCCTGCCGGGGTCGGCTGCGGCGCGGAAGGTGTTCTCGCGGCGCCAAATCTGCTGCCACTTGGCCTCGATCTGCTTGAAATCGTAGTTCATCGCGTTTCCTTGTGAAGGGCCGATCGTTTTTTCCCATTATACCGGAAATGCGCCGGCGCGACAACGACCCGGCAAAGGCTGAACCTCCAGGCCGCCGGCTGCGTATAACGGATTTAAGGAGCGAGGATGAAAAACAGGAAAAAGCTCTTCGTGGGCGCGGGGATCGCCCTGCTGGCGCTGGTCGTGCTGCTCAATGTCGCCCGTCCGGGCAGCAACAAGGGGGCGGAGGTCACGACCGAAAAGGCCCAGAAGCGCGACCTGGTCGAAAAAGTCTCGGCCACCGGCGAAATCAAACCCAAGAAGAACGTCAACATCAGCACCGACGTCGCCGGCAAGATCCTGAAAATCCTCGTGGTCGAGGGGGTCGAAGTCCGCCAGGGCGAGCTGCTGATGAAGATCGATTCGGCCATTTACGAGGCCAATGCCGACCGCGATCGCGAGACCATCGCCCAGGCGCAGGCCCAGCTCATCTCCCAGGAGGCCAGCCTGAAGAAGGCCCGGCAATTCCTGGAGCGGCGCCGGTCGCTGTTCGCAGAAGGGCTCATCTCCCGCGAACAGTTCGAGGACGCCCAGGCCCAGTACGAGATCGCCCAGGCCAACCAGAAGGCCAACCTGCACCTTATCGAGCAGGCCCGCGCCTCGCTCAAGAGCAGCGCCGACGCCATCCGCAAGACCACCATCGTCTCGCCCATCGAC
>CAYXCX010000296.1:0-2410 GCA_964463405.1 uncultured Clostridia bacterium | reverse complement strand
ACCAGGTCGAGGGCATCATCCAGATCCCGGTCAACGAAAAGAAGCGGCTGACCTTCGCCCGCGGCCTGCGCTCCATCCTGCGCCACGACCCGGACAAGATCATGGTCGGCGAGATCCGCGACCCGGAGACGGCGCAGATCGCCATCCAGTCGGCCCTGACCGGCCACCTGGTGTTCACCACCGTCCACGCCAACAACGTCTTCGACGTGCTCGGGCGCTTCATCCACATGGGCATCGACACCTACAGCTTCATCTCGGCGCTGAACTGCATCGCCGCCCAGCGCCTGGTGCGCGTCCTGTGCCCGCAGTGCAAGAAGCCCCAGGCCCTGGGCAAGGCCGACCTGGCCTACAACCGCGTCGACAAGGCTTTCTTCGCCCAGCCCGTCTACCGCGCCGTCGGCTGCGAGGAATGCGCCGGGCTGGGGTACGCGGGGCGCACGGCCATCGGCGAGATCCTCGAGCTGACCGACGAGATCAAGGAGATGATCCTGGCCAAGAAACCGACGTCGGAGATCAAGAAGGTGGCCATGGAGCAGGGCATGGTCCCCATCCGCCGCAACGGCCTGCTGCGCGTCAGGGCGGGCATGACCTCCATCGACGAGCTGAACCGGGTGACGGTCAAGGAATGGGTCTGAGCGAGTTCTTCCTGCCACAGCGCCTGCCGCGCCAGGTCCTGTTCGCCGGCGACCGCCACGCCGAAGTCTTCCGCCTGCGCGGCGGCCGCGTCGCGTCGCGCTCGCCGCTGGCGGGCGTGGCCCTGTCCGACGACGACGGCTGGGATGCGGCCCTCGCCGCCCTGCGCCAGGAGGAAACCGGCCTGGTCTTCGGCGCCGCGCCCTTCGTGTTCAATTTTTTTGAATTCGACAAGCTGCCCTGGCGGCGCCAGGCGCTGAACGGGCTGGTCGGCTGGCGGCTGCAGAAGATCTTTCCCGAGAACATCGAGGCCTTTGACCACCGCGTCTTCCGCCTGGACGGCAAGGGCGTGCTCTCGGTGCTGGTGCGCCGCTCGCTGCTGGAGCGCGCCGAGGAAGCCTTCGCCGCCAGGAAAATCGCCCTGACCTACATCGGCAGCTCCACCCTGGAGATCCTGAGCCGCGCCCGCCGCGCCCGGACGGCGCCCGACTTCATCATCGAGCGCGACGACGCCGGCGGCATCCTGTTTTTCCTGAAGCGGCGCCGGCCCTTCTACATCCGCAAGTTCCGCGGCGTCGCCGACGACGAGGCCGTCGCCGAGATCGGCAAGACCGTTTCCTTCGTGCGCGGCCAGAGCGGCAGCGAGCCGCGCCGCTACTGGCTCCACGACCACCGCGGCGCCGAGGCGGCCGCCGCCTGGGAGCAGGCCCTGAACGCCGGCGGCGCCTACGTCCGCCTGGCCTCGGGCAGCCACCCGCACCTGCCGGGGCGGCCATGACCCGGCTCCGCTGCAACTTCGCCCGCGCCCCGCAGGTGGACGCCCCGCGCTTCGCCGTGCGCGCCGTGCCGCTGCTGCTGCTGGCGCTGCTGCTGGCCGGCTTGGCCGCCGCCGGCCTTTCGGGCCGCCGCCAGCAGGCGCGCCTGGACGCCCGCGCCGCCGGCGAGGACCGGCGGCGCATGCAGGAACTGGGCCGCGAAAGCCTGCGCCTGCGCCGCGAGATCGAGGCCTGGAAAAAGGAGCACGGCCGCCGCCTGGCCGCGGCCAACCGCCTGATCGCGCGCAAGAGCTTCTCGTTCGTCTCGCGCCTGGACTTCCTGGAAAAGGCGGCCGGACCCGGCATCCGCGTCCGCACCCTGGCCCTGGAAAACAAACCGGCAGCCCGCATCCAGCTGGCCGTCAGCGCCCGCTCGCTGCCCGCGCTGTTCGCATTCTACAAGAAGCTCTCCCCCCATGAGCTGGCCATCGACAACGAGACGCAGACCCAGGACGAGTACCTGGTCAAGCTGAGCGTGAAGTTCCCCGATGAAGCGCTATAAGACAGCCCTCTGGACGCTGCTGGCGCTGCTGGCCCTCGCCGCGGCGGCCGCCCTGTTCACGCTGGCCCAGGGCGCCGTACTGGACCTGAAGGGCCGCAGCCAGCGTTCGCAGGGCGAAGCGCTGCGCCGCCAGCAGCAGGACTTCGCCGCCCTGGCCGCCGAGCACGGCGAATGGCGGGCGCTACCGGCCGCCCTGGAGGAGTTCCGCCGCCGGCACGTCATCAGCCTGGACGGCTTCGCCCGCTTCCGCCGCGAACTCAATTTGTGCATCGACGACAACGGGCTGCCCGCCCCCAACATCGCCTTCCGCTTCGGACCCGTTCACGACGGCCTGCAGGCGGTGAGCTTCCAGTTCACCCTGGAAGGCTCCTACCGCAGCCTGAAAAAATTCATCTACGACATGGAGCGCAAGCCCAACATGCAGTTCTTCACCGCCATTGACCTCAGCGCCGGCGGCTCC